>CAYXHX010000258.1:0-4125 GCA_964464835.1 uncultured Chitinophagaceae bacterium
TTTTTAAGCATTAATCCAGTGCTCGCAGAACCTGTAAATGTGACTACGTCCTGGGATGTGACATAATCAAGCATATCACCCGCCGAGCCACAAACCAGTTGCAGTGCGCCATCCGGCAAAATATCAGAAGCGATAATTTCTTTCACCACCGCTTCTGTTAAATAAGAAGTAGGGGTTGCGGGCTTTACAAGCGCCGGCATTCCTGCCAATAAATTGACAGCAATTTTTTCCAGCATTCCCCATACCGGGAAATTAAATGCGTTGATATGAATAGCAATTCCTTCTTTGGGTACCAATAAATGATGGCCCATGAATGTATTGTTTTTGCCCAGCAAGTGCGCTTCACCATCGAGGCAAAAAGGTTCATCCGGGAATTTACGGCGCAGGGATGCATTGGCAAATAAATTACCGATGCCGCCTTCAATATCCACCCAGCTATCTGCTTTGGTAGCGCCGGTTTGATAACTTACTGCATAAAATTTTTCCAGGTGTTTGCGCAAATGAAGCGCGAGCGCTTTTAACATCAACCCTCTTTCCTGGAAAGTCATTTTTTTAAGATTGGGAGAGCCTACTTGGCGGCCATATTTCAGTACAGATTTATAATCAATGCCCTGTGTTGTAGCGTAGGCAATGATTTCACCGGTTGATGCATTATGCAAAGCCTGCCCGTCACCTTCCCCGGTTTTCCATTTCCCGAGGGTATAGTTTTTTAATTTTTCCATATTGCCGGCAAATTAAGAAGCAAAGATTTTGTAAAATTAATCTTCAATTCCGAATTGTTTTAAGTGGTGCTTTGAATGTTTATATAAAAGCCTCATATTTTCCGCATAATTCAATTTATTAAATATTGGATGCGTGGTAATGAGGCCTGGATTTTTCTCAAAGGTTTCAAAAAAAATAGAAAGCCGTTTTTGCAATTTCTCAATGGCTTCGTCCATGTTTGAAAATTTTGGTGGCGGTGGGATTTCACCAAGAAGCGGGTTTTTTGTATTTTCTTTAAATGGTATATCACTCATGAGAAATTGGTACAAAGCTTCTTTTTTTTCGGGTGGTGTTACAACCGGCAATACTATTTTTCCATAAGCAATAGCAATAGAATCACCAAGGTGCTCTACCATTTGTTGTGGTGACATTACGCCCCAATTGCCTTTGGTTCCCGGGTCAATTTTTTTTAATGCCGGAACTAATTTTTCTTTCAGGAATGTTTCTTCTGTATTCATGAAAATTACTTTTTTTATGTAAAATGATTTACTGCAACATGAAAGGCTATATATCCTGGCCTGATAACTTTTTATCAATCGCAATGCAAAGTGATGAAAATATTTCTTCAATGCTGCCTTCGCCTTTTACGGATACCACTTTATTGAAGGGCCGGTAATAATCTGCCACCGCAGAAGTTTTATTTTTGTATTCTTCAATACGGGCATTGATTATTTCCTGGTTAATATCATCGCTTCGGCCACTGGTAAGGCCCCGGTTCAATAATCTTTTTACCAGTTCTTCTTTACTTACTTCAAGAGAAATAAACAATGCAATGGATTCATTTTTTTGTAGCAGTAAATCATCCAATGCTTTTGCCTGTTCGGTAGTTCGCGGAAAACCATCAAATAAAAAACCTTTTATGCCACGATGTTCATCCAATGCGGCGCTGATCATATTAATGACTACTGAATCCGGTACAAGTTGGCCAAGATCAATGAATGCTTCGGCTTCCAGTCCCAATGGAGTTTGCCTGCTGATTTCATGGCGTAAAAGATCTCCTGTACTCAAATGCTTGAGTCCATATTTTACAATCAGTTTTTCGCTTTGTGTGCCTTTGCCACTTCCCGGAGGGCCAAATAATATAATATTGAACATGGTTTAAAAAATTCCTTAGGTAAGTAGCAAATATAAGGGCTGAATTTAGAAAACCCTTAACTTAATCCTTTCGTACCTTTTGCATCTTTCCAAAATGTGGATTTTCCAGGGAAGTTTTTTAAAAAACTAAAAATAATTAAATTACATGCTCAACAAATTCATTTTTTTCAGCTTACTGTTAATGCTAACTACCGGCTGTCATTCTCAAGTAAATCCAGGTAAACAAAAAAGTATGGATACAACAAATAAAAAAAACAATACGTACTACTCTCATTCAGATACTTCAAAAGTAAATGTAGAGAATAACGAATGGAAAAAACTTTTATCTCCCGAAGTGTATAATGTAGCAAGGATGAAAGGCACTGAAAGGCCGAATTCAAGCCCGTATGAACATTCCAAAGAAATAGGCACTTATTATTGTGCTGTCTGTGGGAATGCATTATTTATGAGTGATACAAAGTTTGAAAGTGGTTGTGGCTGGCCAAGTTTTTATGAGCCTGTCAGCAAAACTTCGGTGGTGTATGAAAAGGATTCTTCTTTTGGCATGAACAGGACTGAAGTAATGTGTGGCCGGTGTGGCTCGCATTTAGGGCATGTGTTCAATGATGGGCCGCCACCAACCGGTTTACGGTATTGCATGAATGGCGTAGTGCTTGATTTTGTAAAAGCAAAGGAAGCCGCAAAAAAATATGATTCGGGGTTATAAATCTTGAAATTTTTGCAATGCCCTTGTTCCTGCAATGCAGGGAGGTATTACAGTGAAAGTATTTCCATTTGTAACATGCTTAAACTTTAGAGACAATTCTGCATACTATAAAATTGTTTACCCTATTTGTGGTGCTGTCATTGAAAAATGTATGTGATTAACTTTGTTTAGCTAAATCGTTTTTGAAAATAATGGTTAATTTCTTTCAAACAAAGTAAAAGTTTCTTTCTACATTGTGCAATACTTGTAATGAAACGCAAATTTTATAATTCCACCATAAAATATATTTCTTTACAAAGGAAAAACCAATAACAAAAATAACTGCATGAACAGCAACAGGCACCATTCTGTTTTTAGCCTTGCCGTATGGGTGGCGGCATTGGGTTATTTCGTGGATATTTATGATTTGTTGCTCTTTAGCATTATTCGAATCCCTTCATTAAAATCGCTCGGGCTTGATGATGCACAAATTGCGAAAGATGGTTTATTCATCATCAACAGCCAAATGCTTGGACTCTTAATTGGGGGTATTTTATGGGGTATTCTTGGTGATAAAAAAGGGCGGTTAAAAGTGTTGTTTGCTTCCATCATTTTATATTCTATCGGGAATATTGCAAATGGTTTTGTGCAAAATGTACATCAATATGCATTGATTCGATTCATTACCGGGTTGGGTTTGGCCGGGGAATTAGGCGCCGGCATTACATTAGTCACAGAATTATTATCCAAAGAGAAGAGAGGATTAGGCACTTCTATTATTTCAGGGCTTGGCATAGCAGGCGCCGTCGTTGCATTTTTTGTAAATAAAGAATTTTCATGGCGTACCAGTTACTTTATTGGCGGTGGATTGGGCTTGGTTTTATTATTGCTTCGCACAAGTGTACTTGAGTCTGGTATGTTTAAAACCATCCAGCACAAAAACATTTCGAAGGGGAATTTTTTAATGCTTTTTACAAATGGCAAACGTTTTAAAAAATATATAGTAACCATCCTTATCGGTTTACCCACATGGTATTTGGTTGGAATATTAATTACTTTTTCTAAAGAGTTTGGAGTAAAGATGAACATACAAGGTGCGATTGATCCGGGCAAAGCAGTGATGTATTCCTATGCAGCAATTTCCGTAAGTAGCCTGTTGGCAGGGCTTTTAAGCATGTGGCTTCAAAGCAGGAAAAAAGTTTTATACCTGTATTATGCAATGATGTCTGCAAGCGTATGGTGGTTTTTCAACTTACATGATGCAAGCCTTTTCCAATTTTATCTTGTAACTGTTGTAGTAGGAATCGGCGCCGGTTTCTGGACTATTTTTGTAACCACTGCTGCAGAACAATTTGGAACCAACATACGGGCAACAGTTGCCACAACAGTTCCAAATATGGTGCGTGGATCATTGGCAGTAATTGTTTCTCCATTATTTGTATGGTTGCAAAATTTTACGGGAAATTATTTAACGGCCGGATGGGTTACCGGCGTTGTTGTTATTGTAATTGGGTTGATAGCTGTTTTCATGAGCGAAGAAACCTATCATAAAGATTTGGATTATATAGAAGCAAATGTATAAG
>CAYXHX010000259.1:0-4091 GCA_964464835.1 uncultured Chitinophagaceae bacterium
TGTTTGAAAACAGCAACAACATTTCCTTATATCCAAACCCTGCAAAAAATACAGTTACCATAAAAGGCCTGGATAAAAATGCAACTACAGTAATAAAAATTACAGATATGAATGGAAGGGAGATTAGCAAGAAAAGTTTTTCTTATATTAATAGCACAACACTTTCAATAAGGGCATTAGCGCAGGGAAGTTATTTTATTTTAGTAGAACAAAATGGAAAAGTGACGAAGCTGAGATTGGTGAAACAATAATTGATAATTGATAATTGATAATTGATAATGGATAATTGTTTCCGCCGCGGTGATAATTGTTATTGGTGAATGAAAAGAAATTAGTTACTTGTTTTTCGACTTCAAAAAATTCATCACTCATAATTATTTGAACTATTTCCATTTCCATTTTTACACAAAGTGCTGGCCGAATAACTTTTAACTTAGCTGAAAAAAAGTCAACTTATTTTATATAGCTTCCACATCAAAGTTTTATTATATTGCAGCAAGCAATAAAATAAAATGGGTTTTGAACTTCATACATCTTATTCACCAAGTGGCGACCAGCCATCTGCCATTACAGAACTTACCAAGGAATTGAATAATGGCGAAAGGTACCAGGTACTTTTAGGGGTTACCGGCAGCGGTAAAACCTTTACCATAGCCAATGTTATTCAACAAGTACAAAGGCCGGTACTTGTACTCACGCACAATAAAACTTTAGTGGCTCAATTGTATGGCGAGTTCAAACAGTTTTTCCCCAATAATGCCGTTGGTTATTTTGTAAGCTATTATGATTACTACCAACCCGAAGCATATATTTCTTCGAGCGATACCTATATAGAAAAAGACCTGAGCATCAATGAAGAATTGGATAAACTTCGATTGCATACAACAGCGGAATTATTGACTGGCCGAAGGGATATTATTGTTGTGGCAAGTGTGAGCTGTATTTATGGTATTGGTAATCCCACAGATTTTGAAAATGGTATAGTGCGCATTCAAAAAGGGCAGGTCATTTCCCGGCAGGGCTTTTTACATGCATTGGTAAATAGTTTGTATAACCGTACCCAGGTGGAGTTTAAGCGTGGTACATTTCGGGTAAAAGGCGATACGGTTGACATTAATTTGCCTTATGTGGATTATGGTTACCGCATCACTTTTTTTGGTGATGAAATTGAAACCATTGAAAGCCTTGATGTGCAAACAAATAAACGAATTGCCGTATTGGAAAATGCAGCTATTTTCCCGGCAAACCTGTATGTAGCGCCTAAAAATATGCTGCAACAAATTATTTATGAGATACAGGATGAAACACAAGCACAAGTTGAATATTTTAAAAAAAATGGAAAATTTATAGAAGCGCAACGCATCAAAGAAAGAGTGGAATATGATTTGGAAATGATTCGTGAGCTCGGCTATTGCAACGGAATTGAAAATTATTCCCGCTTTTTTGATCGCCGCAAACCGGGCACGAGGCCATTTTGCCTGCTTGATTATTTCCCCAAAGATTTTGTGACAATCATTGATGAAAGCCATCAAACCATTCCACAAATTGCAGGCATGTATGGCGGTGACCGAAGCCGAAAATTGGTATTGGTAGATTACGGTTTCAGGTTGCCCAGTGCATTGGATAACCGGCCTTTAAATTTTAATGAATTTGAAAACCTCACAGGCCAAACAATTTTTTTAAGCGCTACGCCGGGTGATTTTGAATTGGAAAAAACCGGAGGTATTGTCGTGGAGCAGGTTGTACGACCAACCGGTTTGTTGGAGCCACCGATTGAAGTTCGGCCAAGCATCAACCAGGTAGATGATTTGCTCGATGAGATAGATAAAAGGGTTACAGCAGGAGGCCGTGTTTTAGTGACTACACTTACAAAAAGAATGGCGGAAGAAATGGATAAATATTTGCACCGTATCAATATCAAATCAAAATATATCCATAGCGATGTGGATGCTTTGGAACGCGTGGAAATATTGCGGCAGTTGCGTTTGGGAGAAATTGATGTATTGGTTGGTGTGAATTTATTGAGAGAAGGCCTTGACCTTCCGGAAGTTTCTTTAGTGGCTATCCTGGATGCAGATAAGGAAGGTTTTTTGAGAAATGAAAAATCGCTTACTCAAACTGCAGGCCGTGCTGCAAGAAATGTGGATGGGCTTGTCATTTTTTATGCAGATACCATCACGCAAAGTATGCGTAAAACCATGGATGAAACTGACCGGCGGCGGGAAAAACAAATTGCTTACAATACAAAATATGGCATTACCCCAAAAACAATTAATAAGAGTATCGAACAAATCATGAAACAAACTTCTGTACTTGATATTAAAGGTTATGATCCAAATAAACCCTATGCAATTAAAGATGAATCTTTTGTGCCAGCTGCAGAAGATAATGAAGAATATACAACCATTCCACAGATGGAAAAAGCAATAAATAAAATTAAAAAAGCCATGGAGAAAGCTGCAAGGGATTTAGATTTTATTGAAGCTGCGGGTTTAAGGGATAAAATGTTTGGTATGCAGAAAGTATTGGAAGAAATGAAAAAATAAGTGTAGAAGTAAATAGGTATTTTCATTTTAAAAAAATATTCGATTTATTTTTTTAGTATTTTTAATTCCCAAAATAGCCGCTCATGAAAAAAATATTGCAGATCATCATTCTATTTTTTATTGCAAATTCTCTTTTCGCCCAATCCAAAAAAGGCCCTCAGCCCGAAGATATTTACAGAATGAAAAGTACTTCTGATATTCATGTTTCACCGGATGGCAATTGGGTTGTATATGTTGTGAGTTCGGTAGATACTACAAAAGATAGTTGGAATGATGATATTTGGATGACTTCCTGGGATGGTAAACAAACGATTCAACTCACCAATTCAACTGAAGACGAATCTTCTCCTTTATTCAGCCCCGATGGAAAATATATTTCCTTTCTTTCTTCCAGAAAAATAGGCGGTGAAAGTGATGATGACGATGATGATCATAGCCAGGTTTGGCTGCTCGATCGGAGGGGAGGAGAGGCAAAAAGTATCAGTGATGTAAAAAGCAGCATCAAAGATTATTGCTGGAGCCCTGACGGTAAAAATATTTTGCTGGTAATGAAAGACAAGGATTTCAGCGATACATCAAAAACCAAGGAAAGGTTGCCTTATGTAATAGACCGCTATCATTTCAAAGCAGATTATACAGGGTATCTCGAACGGCGTGCCACGCATTTTTATTTATTAAATATTGCATCCGGGAATATAGACACATTAACAACCGGTAAATATGATGAAGGCTCACCGGTTTTCAGCCCCGATGGAAAACAAATTGCATTTGTTAGCAACCGTACGGAAGACCCGGATAAAAATGAGAACTCGGATATTTTTGTAATGGATGCGAAGCCCGGCGCTGCTATGAAACAACTGACAACATGGGAAGGTTCCGACAGTGATCCCCGATGGAGCCCCGATGGTAAATGGATTGCTTACCAGCAAAGTTTCAGCAATGAAAAATTTACCATGTTTGGCAATAATGTACTAGCGCTTATTTCAAGCAATGGTGGTACACCCAAATTATTATCCGCGGGAGTTGAAAGAAATATTGTGGAACAACAATGGTCGAAGGATGGCAACAGCATTGCTACATTAATGGAAGATAACCGAAGATGCAGTGTGGTATTATTTGGCCTGGATGGAAATGAAATCAGCCGGCCGGGAAATGGCGACCATGCTATTTTTGAATTGCAATTAAACCAGGCCAATGGCCAGTGGGTTACACTAATGAGTGACCCGCATTTGCCGTTTGAAGTTTTTGTTTTGGAAAACGGTGTAAACCGCCGCCTGACTACATTCCAGGAAGAATACATCCATTCAGTCTCATTGGCAAAGGTGGAAGGTTTTCAAAGCGAAAGCAAAGACGGCACATTGGTTCCGGGACTTTTATACACACCTTCCAATGCCACAAAAAATACACCCCTTCCATTGATCATGTATATTCACGGAGGCCCGGTAGGCCAGGATGATTATGAATTTGAAATGACTGCTCAAATGCTTGCGGAAAAAGGCTTTGCGGTGGCACAGGTAAATTATCGTGGAAGCACTGGAAGCAACA
>CAYXHX010000260.1:0-4046 GCA_964464835.1 uncultured Chitinophagaceae bacterium
CAACCGATTGTTCCGAATACTCTTAATGAGGCAAATTCTTTTTCAGGGGTGTCAAACTGGTGGAATGAAACAGAATTTACCAATGCAAGTGTAGGCATGTACAAAATCATGTACACCAATAAATATGGATAAAATGCATCGAAATTATCCTGCACAGAAAGTGTAAATAATAAAATCGCTCCCACAATATGCAGGAAGCCGAGAATTTTTTGGGCATCAAAAAAACGGTCAGCAATCAAGCCGATAATAAATGGCGCAATGATTGCACCGAGTGATTGTGTGCCATACGCCAGGCCATTTTGCACATCATTTGCCTGTAATGATTTACTGAGATAAGTTCCCATGGTTACAAACCATGCACCCCAAATAAAAAATTCGAGGAACATCATAAAGGATAACTGAAATCGGATTGTTGGCTTCATAGCATTGAATGGTTTGGTTTTATTTATCAAAAAAAATGAATGTCAAAACTACTTGATTTTATTTAAAATTGTAAAGTAAATGAAGTGCCTGTCCCTTCCACAGAATGTACCGATATACTGCCTTTATGCAACAACATGATTTGTTTACAAAGGCTCAGGCCAATGCCGCTGCCGGTTTTGCGTGTGCTGAAAAATGGTACAAAAATTTTATCCAATAATTCTTCGGGCATCCCGGCGCCATTATCCGCAACTTTAATGACAGTACGATTATTTTGATTGACAAATGCAGTCAGTGTTATTTTTGGAGCAGTGGCATCTTTTACTGCTTCCATGGCATTGACCATTAAATTAATCAATACTTGTTCCAGCAAATTTATATCTGCTTCAATCATAACAGAAGTATCATTCAAGATGATTTCCAAATCAATATTTTTTTGTTTGAGCATGGGTTGCATCAGGTGATGCAAGTTTTCAAAAAGGTCAGCAGCATAAATTTTTGTTCGGGAAAGTGTTGTTATTTTATTCAGGTTGCGGTAAGTTTCTGCAAAACGCAAAAGCCCTTCACTCCTGCGTTTAATAGTTTCAATACCGAGTTCAAGGTCTTCTTTTCCATTCACTTCTCCTGCGGGAAAAATGGTTGTATTTCTCACCTGGTTTCCTAAAGTCTCTGCAAGGGAAACAATAGGCGCAACAGAGTTCATGATTTCATGTGTCATCACACTTAATAATTTTTGCCAGGCTTTATTCTCCGTTTCATCAAGCGCTTCATTTACATTTTGAAATGCAATCAATTTAAATCTTTTTTCACCGGTTTGGAATGCAGTAGCAGAAAGCAATACTTTAAATGAGTCGGAATCTACATGTGCTGTTCCAATGGTTGTTTGCCCAAGTGGCAGCGACATTACTTCGTGGTATAATTTCCAGTCGCGCTTGGACAATGAGTGAATGGTTTTGAGATAGGGAAGCTGCAGTAATTTTTTCAAGGATTCATTCATCCACATGACTTCCCCTGATTCTTCTTCATAAGAAATAATACCGGTGTCCACCATTTCCAGGATCTTTTGTACATATTGAATTTGTGTTTCCTTTTCATTGCTGATCACTTTAAACGCATCATTGATTTCATTAAAACTTTGGCGCAGAGGCTGTAATTCAAGCGGGCTGTGTTTTACATTAAAGGAACGTGTAAAATCGCGGTAATGAACATTCTCCACGAATTGCTTTACTTCTTCCTGGATTTTTTTATTGAATTTCCAGAAATCGAAAACGAGGTAAATAATCAAAGGGGCTACAATCACTTCGTAAACCCACAAACCTGAAACAGCTAAATATGCTGCAATGATCAATACAATGAAGAGAATGGCAATCCGTAACAGCAGTCTCCATTGATTCAGGCGTATCATAAAAATGTTTCTTGTAAAATAATTTTAAATATCATATTTATTCAATCGCCTGTACAATGCAGTCCGTGTAATGCCCAATTCTTTTGCTGCTTTTGTAATATTTCCTTTATTCTTTTCAATCACACGAAGTATGGTATTTTTTTCTAAAGTACTAAGTTCTGAAACACTTTCTGATTCCGCTTTTTGTTGTCCCTTTTCGATGAGTGAAAATATCAAATCCTCCGCCGTGAGTTTATTATTTTCTTTCATGATGATGGCACGTTCAATGGTATATTGCAATTCACGTACATTGCCGGGAAAATGATAATTCATTAATTTGTCTATGGCGCTTTCTTCCAGTATCAATGCAGGTTTCATATATTTTTGCGCATACATTTTTGCAAAATGTTTGGCAAGCAAAATAATATCATCGCCTCTTTTTCGCAATGGAGGAATATTTATTTCCACTGTATTGATCCGATACACAAGGTCTTTTCGAAAACGTTTCTCATCTGCCAATTCGGTAAAATCAAGGTTGGTAGCGCTTATGAGGCGTATGTCCACAGGTATTGGTGCATTCGTTCCCAAACGGGTAACTTGCCTGTTTTGCAGTACCGTTAATAATTTTGCTTGTTGTGGCAAATGAATATTACCAATTTCATCTAAAAATAAAGTGCCTGAATTTGCGGATTCTATCTGGCCAATCCGGTCTTCACGCGCATCCGTAAAAGCGCCTTTTTTATGGCCGAATAATTCACTTTCAAATAACGTATCCGTAATGGCGCCAACATCAATTTTAATAAACGGTTTTTTTGCTCGCAAGGAACGCAGATGCAAGGCTTTAGCCACAAGATCTTTACCGGTACCGTTTTCTCCAAGTAATAAAACATTTGCATCAGTGGGCGCAACCTTTTCAATTTTCAAAAACACTTCCCGCATACTATCGCTTTCGCCGATAAGCCCGCTTTCAGTAGATGGATTATAAGAATTGCTTTTATTGGATGCCTCTAAAAATGATTTTTTTGATTTCAATGCATCCCTGATCGCATTCATCATGTTTTCATTGTGCCAGGGCTTTACAATAAAATCTGCGGCGCCTTCTTTTAATGATCGAACAGCAAGGTCAATATGGCCATACGCAGTGATCATAATAACCTGGGTTGCAGGCTTTATTTCCTTAATTCGCTTGAGCCAGTAAAGGCCTTCATTGCCAGTATTGATGGAGGATTTAAAATTCATATCGAGCAAAACGAGATCGAAATTTTTTTCTGCAAATCGTGCAACAAGGTTTTCAGGGTTTTTTTCCATGACAATTTCCTTCACTTCCGGCTTCAATAAAAGCCGCACCGCAGTAAGCACATCCGGGTCATCATCTACAGCAAGTATGGAACAATTTTTTAAACTCATCAATCAATTATTTTATAACGTATAAAATATTATTTCACCAATGCAATCACTTTTAATTCAATGGATATAGGTGTTGGCAGGCTTTTTACTTCTACTGTAGTCCGGCATGCTTGTACTCCTGAGAAGTAGCTGTTATAGATTTTGTTATAAATGGGGAAATCTTTTTTCATATTGGTGAGGAAAACTGTTACGTCTATTATATTTTCCCATGCACTGTTACTCGCTTCAAGCACGGCTTTTACATTCGCAAATACTGCATGGCATTCTGCTTCAATATCATATTCCAGAATATTTCCTTCCTTGTCCAACACCAAGCCAGGCACAGAATTATCCTTAGCGCTTCGCGGCCCTATACCGGAAAGAAAAATCAGGTTACCGGCTCTTCTTGCATGCGGGTATGCACCCAAAGGAGATGCTGCCGTACTTGTAAGTATTGTAGCTTTTTTTCTCGTTCTCATTGTGTATAATTTTTAAATGAATTGATAAATAATAATTATGAAGCAATGCAAATATTTTTTGTTTCTGTAAAAAAGTTCAAAGCATCCCATCCGCCTTCACGCCCTACCCCGCTATTTTTCATTCCTCCAAATGGCGTACGCAAATCCCGGAGCAACCAACAATTTACCCAAATGATTCCTGCTTCCAAATTTTTTGAAACGAGTTGTGCAACAGAAATATTTTCTGTCCATACCATGGCAGCAAGGCCATAACTGGAATCATTAGCAAGTGCAATTGCTTCTTCAACTGTTTCAAAAGATTGCAGGGTAACAACAGGCCCAAATATTTCTTCCTGGTTGGTACTGCACTTTGCAGGTAGATTTTCTATGACAGTTGG
>CAYXHX010000261.1:0-4035 GCA_964464835.1 uncultured Chitinophagaceae bacterium
GTATATTGCGTTCGCCTGCAGGCATACGAAATGTAAAAATTTATTGGGATGAAATCCCGCTTACAAATGCTTCCGGGAATACGTACCTGAATATGGTGGATATCAATCACCTTCAATCCATTGAAATCATTAAAGGCCCGGCATCGAGTATGTATGGCGCAAATACAGGCGGGGCGCTGATCCTGCATTCATTCAACAGCAATTTGGAAAAGAAAAACCAATTTAATGCCGGGTTAAACCTGGGTTCATTTTCCTTAATCAATGAACAATTTGGCTGGCAGGCGCAACGAAAAAATTTCTATTCCAATTTACAACAAAGCCATTTGTCGAGTTTGGGATTCCGTGATTATGGTTCTTCAAGAAAAGATATTTTGAAATGGAATGCCAATTGGAAAATCAATAAAAAACAACAATTATCATTTTTAAGTTTTTATGCCAATCTCCATTTTGATAACCCCGGAAGCCTTGCAGTAGATGATTATTTAGACGACCCCACTCAGGCAAGTAATTTGTATAATAATCAACAAGCCGGCTTTACCAATCATACATTCTTTTTTGCACCATCTTTAAAATCTCTAATTGGTAACAGGTTGGTGAATACAACATCCGTTTCTATAGTCCATACAAATTTCACAAAGTATGGTGTCAAAAATTTTGAAAAGAGAAATGAATGGGAATACAGCGCCCGTACACGCTTTTCTTACAACTGGCTTTTTGGTAAAATAAAAATGGAAAATATTACCGGTGTGGAATGGCAATATGGAACTACTATATTGAATGAATCCACCAACAAAAGCGGCGTGGCGGATTCTTTTTTATACAATGATGATTTGCATTATATGCAATATTTTTTTTACACACAATTCAATGCAAAAATTGGGCAGCGCGTAATTCTCCAGGCCGGTGCGAGCCGTAATACCATGCATTACTATTTTTACAGGACAGCAAGAGATACAAGTACATTTCCGCAAAACAGGGTAGCTGGCAACATCATTGCGCCCCGTTTCGGTTTGGTATATAAAATGAATGATGCACTTTCCCTGTATGCCACGGCAGCCAAGGGTTTCTCCCCGCCAACACTTGCAGAAGTGCGGCCATCCAACGGCTCCTATTATCCTTATCTTCAACCAGAACAGGGATGGAATTTTGAAGTGGGTGCAAAAGGCTCATTGCTGAATAACAGGCTTGATATTAATATGGCTTTGTATTATTTTGATTTGGAAGATGCCATTGTCAGCCGCACCGATACAGCCGGAAATAATTTTTATGTAAATGCAGGTGGCGCAATACAAAAAGGGTTCGAACTTTGGTTAAAGGGCTATATTATCAGAAATTCAAGAAAAGATCATTCCATCATCAGGGCCTTGAATATCTGGAACAGTTTTACATTTCAACCATATTTTTTTAAAAATTATAGTGATGGTGGGAATGATTATTCCGGCAATCATTTAACAGGCATTCCACAATATACCAATGTATTGGGTGTTGACCTTCGATTGAAAAACAGTGTGTATGGGGCACTGATACTGAATTGTACAGCTGCAATCCCATTGGATGATGCCAACGATATTTATGCCAGGCCTTACCAGTTATTACAGGTAAAAGGAGGTAAGCAAATTGAAATTTTCAACGTTCCGGTAAATGTTTTTGTGGGGATTGATAATGTTTTAAATGAAACGTACAGCCGCGGAAACAACATTAATGTAGCAGGCAATAATTATTATAATCCCGCACCTGGCAGGAATTTTTTCGTAGGCGGAAAATTAAATCTCTAAAAATAATTTTGCAAAAATCTTAATAACCACAATATTATTTAACGGTTACATTTGCCCAAAAAAATACAGATGTCAAACATCCTGGTGATAGATGATGAAAAAGCAATCCGGAAAACACTTACAGAGATTTTAAGTTATGAGGGATTTAAAACAGATGAGGCGTCAGATGGTGAAGAAGGCTGGAAAATGTTTTTGGCAAAAACGTATGATGCCGTTTTGTGTGATATAAAAATGCCCAAGATGGACGGGCTTGAATTTTTAGAAAAAGCCAATAATAAAAACCCGGATGTGCCTATCATCATGATTAGCGGGCATGGGAATATTGAAACTGCCGTGGATGCCGTAAAAAAAGGCGCTTTTGATTATATCTCAAAACCACCTGATCTCAACAGGTTATTGATTACAATCCGGAATGCTGTAGAAAGAAATACATTGAGTGTAGAAACCAAAGTGCTTAAAAGAAAAGTAAATAAAGTACAACCAATTGTTGGAGAAAGTGATGCCATTAAAAAAATAAAGGACACCATAGATAAAGTTGCTGCCACAGATGCACGCATTTTAATTACCGGTGAAAATGGCGTAGGCAAAGAGTTGGTAGCAAAATGGATCCATGAAAAAAGTAACCGGAATACGGCACCTTTGGTAGAGGTGAATTGTGCAGCCATCCCTGGTGAATTAATAGAGAGTGAATTGTTTGGCCATGAAAAAGGCTCATTTACTTCTGCCATAAAACAACGTATCGGGAAATTTGAACAAGCCAATAAAGGCACCATTTTTCTCGATGAAATCGGGGATATGAGTTTAAATGCACAAGCCAAAGTGCTGCGTGCATTGCAGGAAGGAAAGATATCAAGGGTAGGCGCAGATAAAGAAATATCCGTGGATGTGCGGATTATTTCCGCAACCAATAAAAACCTCTTGCAGGAGGTGGATGAAAAAAAATTCCGGCTCGATTTGTACCATCGCCTTGGCGTAATATTGATTCATGTGCCATCTTTAAATGAACGGGTAGAAGATATTCCTTTGCTTGTTGAAAAATTTCTTGCTGACATAGCTGATGATTATGGACAAGCGCCGAAGACAATTGATAAGAAAGCCATAACTGAATTACAAAAACATTCCTGGACAGGTAATATCCGCGAACTAAGAAATGTAGTGGAAAGGCTCATTATTTTATCCGGGAAAACCATTTCAGCAGATGATGTAAAAAATCATGTGATGTTACATTGACTTGAATGAACAGGTTTTAAAATGGAAGAATATATGCTGCCCGGAAAAACCATATACATCATTGTAGGGCCGACTGCTTCCGGCAAAACAGCACACGCCATAGCACTTGCACAACAACTGCAAACCGAAATTATTTCCGCCGATTCACGCCAATGCTATCGCGAAATGAATATAGGTGTAGCCAAGCCAACTTCAGAAGAACTGGAAACCATTCCTCATTTTTTTATCAATAACCTGGGTGTAACAGAAGAAGTGAATGCAAAAGTATTTGAAAAATCTGCTTTGGTTTTTGCCAAAAAAATATTTGAAAAAAATGATTCGGCAGTAATGGCCGGTGGCACAGGCCTTTATATCAAAGCATTTTGTGAAGGAATTGATTTGATGCCTGAAGTGGAAAAAGAAACCCGCGAAAAATTGAGAAAGGCATATTTTGAAAATGGAATTCAATGGTTGCAGGAAGAAGTACAAAAAAAAGATGATGCATTTTGGCAACAGGCTGAAAAAAATAATCCGCATCGTTTATTACGTGCATTAGAAATTAAGGAAACAACCGGTATATCTATCCTGGAATTTCAAAAAAAAGAAAAAGTGCAAAGGGCTTTTAAAATTGTAAAAATAGGCCTTGAACTACCAATGCCTGTTTTATATGAACGAATCAATCTTCGGGTAGATAAAATGATGCAGCAAGGCTTATTGCAGGAGGTTGAAAATTTATTACCCTACCGGAATTACCCCGCATTACAAACAGTTGGATATAAAGAATTATTTGAATATCTGGATGGGAAATGTACACTTTCGGAAGCAGTAGAGAAAATAAAACAGCACACACGGAACTATGCAAAGCGGCAAATGACCTGGTTTAAAAAAGACCAAGAAATATACTGGCAAAGCGGAGATTCGCCCATAAAAATTCAGGGGATAAAATAGGCCTCCTTTTTTTTTATTTTTTCTTATGGGTTTGTTAAAGAAGCAATATATTTCCTGACTTGTCCGCCTTTGGATTTTGATAAAAAATGGGTATTGATATTCA
>CAYXHX010000262.1:0-4034 GCA_964464835.1 uncultured Chitinophagaceae bacterium
CCATTATAAAAAATATGTGCAATCATTTCATTATCAAAAATAAAATCATCAGAATTTTTGTGGTAATTAATTTTCTCCAAAACATCTTTATGGTAAGCCCTGTAGCCGGTATGGTATTCCGAAAGCTTTTGATTCATCAATGTATTTTGAAAAAGTGTAAGCAGCCTGTTGGCAATATATTTATAAACTGGCATCCCGCCTTTCAATGCACCCTTTCCTAAAATGCGGCTTCCAAATACAACTTTATATAAATCATTTCCAATCATTGAAATCATTGACAGGAGCAGCTTAGGCGTATATTGATAATCCGGATGGAGCATAATGATAATGTCTGCTTTCAATTCAAGGGCTTTATCATAACAACTTTTTTGATTACCACCGTATCCCCGATTAACTGAATGCTGCAAAACGTGATTTATTCCAAGCCGGTGAGCTACTTCCAATGAATTGTCTGTACTGTTATCATCTACCAATACCAGTTCATCTACAATATCCATAGGTATTTCCCGGATGGTTTTTTCAATTGTTAAAGCAGCATTATAAGCAGGAAGCACAACTATTACTTTTTTGCCATTATACATTGCAGTTTGGTAATTGGTTATTGTAAAGAAAGGCTATTAAAATGAAAAAATGACAGGTTCATTAAATAGCTATTTATATATTATTCAATTATATTGAAATAAACTTTACCAGTCTTCTAAAAAAAGACATTTTCATCTAAAATAAACACTTCATTCCATTGTTGCAAACGAAAACAAAAAATAGGATTATGGATTATACTCCAATCCCATATTAAAGAATAAAAATCCCCATTTATCCGCTTGTTCGTCTATGATCATTGAAGTGGGTTTCCCGGCGCCGTGGCCTGCTTTTGTTTCAATTCGAATCAATACCGGGTTTTGGCAATTTTGTGCGGCCTGTAACCCTGCTGCAAATTTGAAAGAATGAGCCGGCACTACCCGGTCATCATGATCACCGGTTGTAACCATAGTTGCCGGGTAGCATATTCCATTTTTTATATTCTGTACGGGTGAATAATGATAGAGATACTCAAACATTTCTTTGCTGTCTTCTGCAGTTCCATAATCATACGCCCATCCTGCACCTCCGGTAAATTTATTGTACCGAAGCATATCCATCACACCAACTGCCGGAAAGCACACCCGATAGAGGTCAGGCCTTTGTGTCATACAAGCGCCTACCAACAATCCACCATTTGAACCACCGGAGATAGCCAGGTAATTTGTGGAAGTATAATTTTCTTTAATTAGGTATTCTGCTGCTGCAATAAAATCATCGAATACATTTTGCTTTTGCATTTTCGTACCGGCATTATGCCATGCATCGCCATATTCGCCACCACCTCTTAAGTTGGCTACTGCATATATGCCCCCATTTTCCATAAACACCATATTACTTACGCTGAAAGAAGGTGTGAGGCTGATATTGAATCCGCCATAGCCATACAGCATCACTGGATTTTTTCCATTTTGTTGCATACCTTTTTTATATGTAATGATCATTGGTATTTTAGTACCGTCTTTTGATGTATAAAAAACCTGTTTGCTTTCAAATAAATCTGTATTGATTTTGATGTTGGGTTTTTTATATAAAATGGATTTGCCCGTATTGATGTCGTATTTGAAAATTGTAGGAGGGTACACATAAGAAGTGAAACTGTAATAACCAACCTGTTCATTTTCTTTGCCACTAAATCCGCTTGCAGTACCTAAGCCGGGAAATGCAATTGTAAATTCTTTTTTACCATCAAGGCTATATTGTATTACTTCTGAAGTGGCATCTTTAATATAATGCGCAAATATTTTTTTCCCAATTGTGGAAATGCTTAGTGGAAATTTTCCTTCGGGTATTACATCTTTCCAATTTTGTGGTGTAGGGTTTTTTGAATCAACTACTATAAGCTTCCTGTTGGGAGCATGCATATTTGTTTCTATAAATAATTTGCCATTAAGCGAAGTCATGATTTGTTGTTCGGATTCAAAACCTGTAACAATGGGAACTATTGCTGCTTTCGAATCATGTAAATTTTTTATGTACAATTCATTTCCATAAGTGGCATTCGCAGCAGATATCACCAAAAAATTTTGATCTTCCGTAACATAGCCACTGATATACCTTCTTGGTACTTGTTCTCCGCCAAAAATCAATTGATCATCTGATTGAGGTGTGCCGAGTTTATGATAATACAATTTATGAAACTGTGTTTTCCCGGAAAGTGAACTACCTTCTTTTGGTTTTTCATAACTACTGTAATAAAATCCATCATTGTTGTGCCATGAAGTACCGCTGAATTTTACATCTCGCAATGTATCATCCAATATTTTTTTTGTTTTGGTTTCTATGATAATCACTTTTCTCCAGTCAGAGCCACCTTCTGAAATTTGATAAGCCGCCAGTGAACCATCTTTTGTAAAAGAAATATCTGCGAGCGAAGTAGTGCCATCTGCAGAAAAAGTATTTGGATCTAAAAATATTTCCGGTGAGCCGGTTTCTTTTTCACGATACAGGACTGACTGGTTTTGCAGGCCGTCATTTTTATAAAAATAAGTATAATCGCCTTCTTTAAAAGGCGCAGAATACTTTTCATAATTCCAAAGTTCAGTAAGCCTGTTTTTGATTGCTTGCCTGAATGGAATTTGATCGAGGTATTTATTGGTCACTGCATTTTCGCGAATTACCCATTCTTTTGTTTGTGAAGATGTATCATTTTCCAGCCAGCGATAGGGGTCGGAAACTATTGTGCCAAAATAATTATCCGTTTGTTCTATAGTTTTGGTAGCAGGATAGGTACCTTTAAAAGCGCCCGGTTTTTGGGCAGTTGCAATGGTCATTGAAAGTAAACTGATTGAGCTCAAGATTAATGATTTCATATTGAAGCATTTAAAATTGATAAAGATAAGGATTGAAGGTGAGTTTTGAAATAATAGTATAAGTAATGAAAGTTAAAAACTTGCATAAAAAAGGAAAATTCTTTTCACGGAAATTTTTTTGCCAAACTATTCCAATTTCGCATCAACATCACCAAGCAGTAATTGATCCTTCACTTTAAGAAATGCGAATTGCACCGTTTTCGAACTGCATTGAATGGGCAATATTATCCATTCGCCTTCCGATTCTTTTTCGGAAAAAATTTCGCCGGTGGTATATTGCGCACAATCCTTCAATGAATTGTTTATTTTTTCTAAGAATTCATTTGCCATTTGCAATTCTGCCGGATCAGTTTTGTTCAGGGCAGATGCCCATTTCCTGGCCTCATCATCACCCCTGTATAGGAGGCAATCAGCAAACGTATTAATGTCTTTATTTTTTACAGCAGAAATAATAAGGGCCAGCTTTTCTTCCATGGATTTTTTAAATGCTGTATCATGTATTTGCAAATTATTTTTTGCTTCATTCCATGCACGTAACGATGTATCAGAAAATGAAAACGCTTTGGTAGGATTGGGAATTTCCAGTAACAGGATTTTATTTTCCCAGGGAGAAACTATAAAAGTAAGATCATCCCACAATTGATCTTTATATGAATATAAAATAACGAGCGCTTTCATTTCATTCACAGCAGTGAAGGGATCATATATCAGGGATTCAGAAATGGTCACCAATGCCGGGTCTATTGCATTTGCTTTCATCCTGTCAATGATTTCCTGCCAGTTGCCTTTGAGCCGGTCATTACTTTGTTGTAAGAACTTTTCAATTTCGGCATCTTTCAAATTTTTAGCTTCGGGTAAAGATTTGTAAAACGCTATTGTTGGTAAATGATCTTGCAGTAAACTAAAGTTATTTTGTTTTATAGAACGCATAAAGTTTTCCTCAAAACTTTGTGCATTTGAAATACAGCCACAAGAAATGAAATATAAAAAAATGGCAATAAAAATAATCCGTTTCATATTGCATGAATTTAGTTTTGAAGATACACTGGAAATTAAAATATGTATCTACCCTGTACATGGTATTTAATACAATATTTTTTTCGATATTGGTGTGGTATCAACAGACATCAGCCGAAATCATCA
>CAYXHX010000263.1:0-4030 GCA_964464835.1 uncultured Chitinophagaceae bacterium
TTAAAGAGTAAAACACCTTTTGTTTTTTTCCAGTTTTTAGTGGTGAAACCCAATGAACACCAGGTTGAAGAAATTAAACAATTAGCAAAAGAAGTAGGTGTGGACCAGGTACGTTTTAAAACTGCGCAGGTATATGATTATGAAAATGACCCGAATAACCTGATTCCGGAAAATGAAAAATACAGCCGCTATAAAAAAGATAAAAATGGAAAGATAAAAATCCGTAGTGGACTGAGTAATCATTGCTGGAAACTCTGGCATGCCAATGTAATCACCTGGGATGGCATGGTCGTGCCATGCTGCTTTGATAAAGATGCCATGCATCGCCTTGGTAATTTAAAAACCCAATCTTTTAAAGAGATTTGGAATAATGATAATTATAAACAATTTCGAAGAGAAATTACTACAAGCCGCAAAAACATTGATATCTGCGCCAATTGCAGCGAAGGCCTTCATGTGTGGGAAAAATAAATTCATTCCTTTTGGAAAATGTTAAATAAAATTATTTGACTATTCAGCAGTGCCCAATTTTTTTACAAACACTATCTTCGTTTATATGCAGATTAAAAAACGAAACTGGTTTCCTGTACTGTTTTTTTTATACATTTTTATTGCACCAATCAAAAATTTTGCGCAGCCAAAATATGAATTTCGCGCAGCATGGATTGCGTCCGTTTTAAATATTGACTGGCCAAACAAAAAAGGCCTTTCTGTAGAAGAACAAAAATCTTCATTTATACAACTGCTCGATTTTTTAAAAGGCCTTGGTATGAATGCAGTGATCGTTCAAATCCGCCCTGCTGCAGATGCATTTTATCCTTCTCCTTATGAACCCTGGAGTGAATACCTTACAGGGAAACAGGGACAGCCGCCCGTTCCTTATTATGACCCACTCTATTTTATGATTGAAGAAACGCATAAACGCGGTATGGAATTTCATGCATGGCTCAATCCTTACCGTGCAGTTTTTAATATCAATAGTTCTGATATTTCTTCCAATCATATAACCAGGCAACACCCTGAATGGTTCATCAATTATGGAAAAACAAAGTTTTTTAACCCCGGTTTGCCTCAAGTGGTAAAGTATGTAAGCGATGTTGTAAGGGATATTGTAAAACGATATGACATAGATGCCATACACATGGACGATTACTTTTATCCGTATAGAATTGCCGGGAAAGAATTTGCAGACAATGCAGCTTACCTGAAATATGGAAAACCCAAAGGCCTTAATAAGGATGATTGGAGAAGAAGCAATTGTGATAGCATCGTTTTAAGTATTCACAATGTGATCCTACAGGAAAAACCATTGATCAAATTTGGAATCAGCCCATTTGGTGTATGGCGCAATAAAAGTGTTGACCCGGAAGGAAGCGATACACGCGCCGGCCAAACCAATTATGATGATTTATATGCAGATATTTTGTTGTGGCTAAAAGAAGGCTGGATAGATTATGTAGCGCCACAACTTTACTGGGAAATCAATCACCATCTTTGTGATTATGGAACTTTGCTTGATTGGTGGGCAGACCATACGTATGGGAAAGATTTGTATATCGGGCACGGTTTATACCGCGCTACTGAAAACCCTACTGCTGCTTGGAAAAGAAAAGCTGAATTACCGGAAGAGATACAAATGCTCCGTGCTAATAAAAATGTGCAGGGAAGCATTTACTTCAGCGCCAAAGATTTTTTGCCCAATCCAAATGGATGGTGCGATAGCCTGAGAAATCATTATTATAAATATCCCGCACTCATTCCTCCAATGAATTGGATTGACACCATTGCTCCGCGGCAGCCATCCATTTTAAAAATTACTGAAAATAAAAAAACAGCAGTTCCTTCATTTTTGATAGATTGCAATGCAGGCCATAAATTAGAAACGGAAGAAATTAAAAATATTGTTTTGTATTATTCCCAAAGTATTTCCGGACTGGGAAAATTGCCAATGCAAATTCAGGCTGTTGATAAGCATTTTGAAACAACACTTACATTGCCCATTTCAAATTTGCCGGAAGATGCAAATGTTTGCTATGTTGCAATCAGTAGCATAGACAGGCAAAACAATGAAAGCCCACTGAGTACCGTTGTGCAATTGATAAAAACAAAATCCGGATGGCTTGTGGTGAATGGTAAATAAAATTACAAACCTTACTTCACTAAATAATCTGCATATCTTTGCAAATGATTTTTACTTATTAAAATAAATTTTATGCCTGGCTTTGAATTTTGGGGAGACGATGAACGCAAGGAAGTAAATGAGGTGTTGGAAACAGGTATCCTTATGCGCTATGGATTCGATAACCCAAGAAAAGGAATTTGGAAAGCAAAAGAATTAGAACAAAAAATTTGTACTGAATTTGGATGCAAATATGCACAGCTTACAAGTAGTGGTACCGCCGCTTTAACAACAGCACTTGCTGCATTGGGCATTGGTGCCGGTGACGAAGTGATTATGCCGGCATTTACTTTCGTGGCAAGTTTTGAAGCGATCCTTAGTGTAGGAGCAATACCCGTAATAGTGGATATCAATAAGACACTCACACTCGATCCTGCTGCTGTAGAAAAAGCCGTTACACCAAAAACTAAATGCATTATGCCCGTGCACATGTGCGGGAGTATGGCAGATTTGGATGCACTCAAGAAAATATGTGTATCCAACAATTTATTATTATTGGAAGATGCCTGCCAAAGTATTGGCGCAACCTATCATGGAAAATATCTTGGAACGATTGGCGATGCGGGAACATTTTCTTTTGATTTTGTAAAAACAATTACTTGCGGGGAAGGCGGCGCCATACTCACGAACAATGATAAAATTTATACATCATGCGATCAGTTTACCGATCATGGGCACGACCATATTGGCAATGATCGCGGGGCAGAATCGCATCCTTTCATGGGATATAATTTTCGCATCAGTGAATTGCATGCAGCAGTTGGCCTCGCACAAATAAAAAAGTTGCAACAGTTTCTTTCTATTCAACGAAAAAATCATGGTTTGCTTAAATCTATTTTATCTGAAATTCCGGGTATTCAATTTCGTGAAATCCCCGATGAACAAGGGGATAGTTGTACTTTTTTAAGTTGGTTTTTACCAACGGAAGAAGCCACAAAAAAAACGGTAGAAATTTTAAAAACTGAAAATGCACTTGCAGGGAATTTTTACTGGTATATCAATAACTGGCATTACATAAAAAAATGGGATCATTTAAAAAGCAATCATTCGCTATATCCTTTGAATGATGGCCAGGTGAAGGCGCTCCATGAATTACAGCATAAAGATTTTTCGCAAAGCGATGCAGTGTTATCATGTTGTATTTCTACTGCAATTAGCCTCCTTTGGAATGGAGAAGATATTAAAGCGAAAGGGAAAAAAATTGCAGATGCGGCAAAAAAAGCTTTGAAGAAAAAATAATTTGCAAAAAAATCCACGTTATTCTGCTTGCACATGCCTATTGTTTTTCCCTTCCAATGCATCGCAATAGGAAACGGAACCCAGCCTGAACTTTATGGGCAACATGGTGAATTTTTGAATAGAGAGTTCTTGTTTGCAAAAGAAACCCATATTTTTTGCATAAAAATTCCCCGGCACTTTTGACAACGAAAATGCAGGTGCAGTATTAAAATTCATTTTATTTGAAATGGTTGAATCCTGAAAAAATTGACTCTTTCCACAAAAACTGATCATTAAGAAAACATTTACAAAAAAACATATTTTAGGAATCATATTGCTTATCTTTTTCTTTGTAAATTTACGGCATATTAAAAAAAAAGTTTTTGGCGTTTGATTTATAAAACCGGCTGAAAAATATCATGGCATTAACGCAACATTTACAGCAAAAACTATTACAAAAATTATCCCCACAGCAAATTCAATTAATGAAATTGCTGCAAGTGCCAACGGCCAACCTCGAAGAACGTATTAAAGAAGAATTGGAAGAAAACCCCGCGCTCGAAACCGCTGATGAAGACGCTGAAGATGATCCCTTTATAAAAGATGAAATTAAAGATGAACCGGAAGAAGAAT
>CAYXHX010000264.1:0-4010 GCA_964464835.1 uncultured Chitinophagaceae bacterium
TGACTACTTTTTTAACTACCTCAACAGTTTTTTAGGTTACATGGAGACTTGGCAATAGCAGGGGGCGACGTGCAAGCCATCGGCTACAGTTCGCTATCAGCCGCAGTTCCAGCTTGACGTTAATAATTTAGCTTTTGTTCATATCTTCATCATCAGTAATTCTATTCGGCTTCGGGCCGGGCAGACGATTTTCAAATGCCCTGCCATCGCCAATGCTTTACCGTTGGCTGTCATGTTAAAGCGACCATGAAACTTCTACTAACTACGACAATATTAATCCTGCATCTCTTAACTTTTGGACAGACCAAATCTAAGCCAGACGTATATGACTTGCCAATTCCAAAGACACTTGAAGAATGTTTTAAATTGCTTGACAAGACACTTCCTGACGATGAAATTCATTTGGTAAAAACACTTCAAGAGGACAGCATCTATTTTAATCCAGCTTTTCAGTATCGGGCCGACTTTTTTCATGCTTGGAAAATTTATAATGGTTCCAGGTTGACAGAATACTTTAATAAAAAAGGGCTCCAAGGCTCATTTGAAATTTATGAAGCAATTTTAATTTCTTATCACCGCTACTTAAACAATGACAGTATAAAGCTTGACGAACAAATTAAAAAATATCAAGACAAGCAACAGAAAGATTACGAATACTATATTTCCAAAACTGAAAAAGACAGCCTGAACGGTATATACATTCCTAAAGACTTGCAAGACTGCTTCATTCAGTTAGACAAAATCCTTCCCGAAAAAGATAGGACTGAAATCAAAAATCTAAAAAGTAGAGATGAAACAATAAAATATCATCATGGACTTGGAATGTGGCTAAGAAATAATTGGGGGCTTTGGGGTGGTTCAAGACTTCAAAAATATTTCCTTGACAAAAAAGTTAATCATCCAGACAATATGTCTTCGTTGATACTTGAATTTTACTATGACTGGCTTAACAACAAGAATGAAGGTTGGCAAAAGTGGACACAATAACACGAACAGCCAACATTGGGTTTTATGCAAGTTGGGCTCGACATTGCAACATCAGCCAATTGCAAATCCCAGCTTTAGTTCCAGCTTAACGAATAACTATAAGCTTTTGTACATAAATTCAACAAAATATTTTCAATCGGCAGCAGTTATGGGCAGACGGAATACTAATTCCCAACCTGCATAAAGCCCTGCTCGTAAGGTGCAATAAATTGACAATCCGTGAAATCAAAAATCTTTTTAATTCTGCTTTCCTTCTTTCTTGTTCAAATTTCTGTTGGACAGGAAATTAGTAAGTCCGACATTGTAAAATTTAAAATCAAATCAATTACGACAATTGACGGAGACGGAAAGGTTAAATACACAGAGTTTTATAACGACAAAGGCGATTTCATTAAGCAAGGTTCATTAAATGACAAAAAGCAGCTTCAGATTGACAGAGAACTTTTCTATAACGACTCTTCCCAACTTATTGAGGAACGAACATACACAAGTAGTGGCGAAATAAATACAACTTCAAAGTATTACTATAACGACAAAGCACAGGTTTTTAAAAAAGAACTCATTCAGTTTGGTGAGGTTTCTGCCACATGGACATTTGAGTATGATGAGAAAGGCAATAAAATTTCCGAGACACAGACATCTGGAACAATGGGTAACTCTTTGACGAAGTATAAGTATGACGACAAAAACGTTCTTATACAAGAAGACAAATCCAATAGTACAATCGGTAAAGAGGAAAGAGTTAATTATAAATACAATGACAAGGCCCAAATCATTGAGAAGAAGACAAAATCCTATTACTTCAACACGACAATTACATTGACATACTTTTATAGTGACTCAGGTAAGCTGACCAAACTATTTGAAAAATCTTCAAATGGTGTATCATCTACAACGTTATACGAGTACAACGAAAAAGGTTTACTGATAAGCGACACATGGGAAAGTTCAATAAGTAAAACGCCGCAAAAGACAACGTACCAAATAAGTTTGGAGTGACTTTTACTGCACCTTACATTGGTATTGCCAATAGTGGGGCTTGACATTGGAGCAATCATCAGCGGTAAATTCTGTTGTACTGTGGTTCTGGGCTCGACGAATAAAGCCCAGCTTTAGTTCTTAATATTTAACTTTATCAAAAAGCCAGGCAGCGGTTCCAGGCGGACGGAATTCTAATTCCCCACCATCGGCAATACCTGCCCGTAAGGTGCTACATAATGACAGACTTCACAACGATTAAGAAAATCGGTTATAAACAAGCGTTTAAAGCGATTACAGTTGGACTTGTAATTGCTTATATTATTATGGCACTTATGGCAGGACCTTTTTGGCTTTTTCAGTTTGACTATGCCCCGACAATTTTGTTTGCTGCAATTATGATTTATACCGCTGGTTATTTCTTTGGTGGATTGACCAGTATTTGGATTTCAAAACAAAGCCGACTTGCTGTCTTTTTCGGAATAATCGGAGGGTTTTTAATAGTGTGGACAGGAACATTTTTTGGAAGTCTTGTCGGTTTTATGAATGAAGGATTACCAAAAAATAATGAAATAAGCGAACCAATTCATGACTACATTTATAAACCATTAGCCTTGGTGACACTTTTCGGTTTGCTACCTATTATTATAGTAGGTATTTGGTTTGGACTTTCAATTAAGAAAAAAGTCAACAATATTTTAAATGGATAAACAGCTACTCATTTATGCATATACAGCTCTGCTGACATTCGTTGGACTGGTATGTTTATTTGCGGCTTTTCGTAAAATGACTGCAAAGGAAAAAATGACAAAGGCATTAGATAGACCACCAATAAGAAATTACGGAAATCCATTTCTTTGGTTGTTTGGACTTCTTTGTATCGTATTGGCAATTTTATTGCTCTTCAAAACAACCCCGTAGACAGACCTGAAAATGCAGCACCTTACATGCGGTTTTGCACAAGCGGGGCTGAAGGAATAAAAAGTGAGCATTGGTGCATGTTTCAGCAGCAGTTCCGAGCTGAAGAAACTCTGTTCAGCAATAGTAGTAACAATAAACTTTTTATTATAAATTTGGCTACGGTTCGGGCAGAAGGAATACTATTTTCCCGCCTGCGCAAAGCCGTCAAACGTTATAGGGCATTTTAAGACGACCGAAACAATGACAAGAACGATAACAATTTTGACTTTTTTACTACTGACAACTTGTAGGGTTTTCGGGCAGACAGACACGACTTTTACAAATGCAGACCACTACAAGACAAATAAGTTTGACGTGGCAATTTTTCCTTCAAATTATTTTGACCTTATTCCCGGACAGCGTTTTACGCCAACAAGACAGGAAATTGACCAAGCAGAAGCTTCGTTGGCGACAGACTTAAAGGCCTTAAATAATCAGTTGGTAAACCAATCCTCGACACCTATTATTCATAAAAATCTGCATAAGTATAAGCGACAATATTTTGGCTACATTGACAAAAACGGTGACAGAATTTTACTCATTAACTGTTTTTGGACAAAGGACAGGAAAGACAAAGACAGTTGGTTAACAGGCAGAATTATGGTGCTTGACGGTGGCAGTTATTATTGGAACGTAAAATTCAATCTTGACAAAAAACAACTCTTTGACCTTGATGTAAACGGTTACGCATAATGAAAAAACCAATTATTATAAGCCTAATTTCACTTGTTGTTTTTACTATTCTTTCCTTGACAACAGCAAAGTGGGAAACTATGGTAGATGGAAATGACACAGTAGGCTATCCAATGACTTTTTACACAAAATTTAGCGGTATGTGCTTTGACTGCCCACCAGAACCATACAAAATAAATTATCTAAACTTGACAGTTGACTTACTACTTGCAGGGCTTATTGGATTGGCAATATTTGTAAGTATAGAGAAGTTAAAAAAACGGACGAATGAAAAGAAAAACGCCCTATAACACGGGTTTGGCAAAAGTGGCGGTTCAGTGCTCCGCAGACACATTTTTGGTTAATCAAAATTTGGTTCTCCGCATCAACATTTGTGGTGAAAATCGCCACCT
>CAYXHX010000265.1:0-4006 GCA_964464835.1 uncultured Chitinophagaceae bacterium
AACTCACAAATGGTTTTTTTAAAGCAACTTAACAGGCGAACGGCTTAACAGTTCTTAAGCTCACCTTTTGAAAATGCTTATTCATACTTTTTTTCTTCACTTGATTTACGATTGTTGAACATTGATTGTTGATTATTTCAATACTCAACTATCAATATTAAAGTTTTTTCTACTCCACCACCAATCTTGTTCTTCCGGTAAAATCACCACTTATCAAAAGCAAATTGTATGTGCCTGCAGCAATACTTCGCGGTAAATCAAACCCAAGCGATTGCCTGCCACCTGTGTACCGGATGGATTTTTCAAATACGCGCTGCCCATTGATCGCTGTGAGTATCAATGTATATTTTCCCGCAGCAAGATTGTTCATATCAAGCGTGAAGTGCTTGTTCTGTATGGGATTTGGATACACGCGGAAGCCGGTTGAATTATTATCAGAGAAATTTATTTTAACCGTATTTGTAAAATCTGTTGCGCCATCTTTTTCCCAAATCTTAACGCGGTAAAAATTAGAACCGTTCAATGGCTTAATGTCCGTAAATGTATATTTATTTTCCGGCTCATTATTATCCCGTGCAGCTACATTCCCAAGCCCAATAAAATTCACGGCATCGCCTGACCTTTCTACCGTATATTTTTCAATATTGATTTCATTCAGGCTTGTCCAGGTAAGATCAACGGAATGCCCGTTCACAGCCGCTTTCAAATCCGTAATTGTTACCGGTAAAACAATCGCACCCGGGTTCACAATTGAAAAACGGGTGAAACTATCAATGCCGGTTGCAAGCCCATTGGAATGCTGGCTTACACCAATTGTGTATTGGCCATAGATCTCCGTATTTGTAGGAGCTCCAATATTGTTAATAATATCACTGCCTTGAGCCAAAGAAAGAAACCCATTATTCAATGGCTCATAATTTTTTTGTACCAATGCGGATAATGTATAATCAAACCCCGGCAATTCCACTTCATTTTGTGTGGTAGGATAACTTCCTGTTGCACGCTTCGTAAAAAATAACCGCATATTTGCGCTGCCTTTTTGCTGGGCTGTACTGGTGGTTACATACCAAATCCTGTTGACATGCCATGTAGTAGAAACACCATTCACAACCGTTTTTCCGATGTCTCCAATATTAACGATGACGGTAAAATTGGCGGGCGAACCAAATTGATTATTCAGCATCATGCGGTTGGGTGAAGGCGTGCCGGCCGTAAGTGCTGGAATATATGTAGCGCCAACCGGGAAATAGGTATTCGTATTTGTTACATTATTTATTCGAAATCCCTGTGTGCCCAAAAAAGGTGTAAATGCTGAAGCGCCATTGGTAATGGGCGTTCCTGCGGCATCGCAAGTAGCTATATAACTGTCTGTATATAATCCTGAACCGGATTCGCCAGGGCCTGTACCGGGCATAGAAACAGTGCCGCCTTTTTCCCAGGTAAATAAATTTGTGCCTGTTGTAATAATTCCTTTTTGAAGGGTAAGGTCATGCTTTGTAATTACATTCCTCGACATATTCACCAAACTAATTGTAGTGTTTTTATCCAGGGTGAGATTATGTAAATTAAAATCCTGTAAACCATCCAATGCAACCGGTGTAGTATTGCCACGCAATATCAATGTGCCGGAACTTGTAGCAGTTCCCGCAACCATGCCTGCCTGGTCATTCGTAAAACTGCCATCCAAATAAAAACTTCCATTGTTTAAATAGCTTGCTGTATTTGCATTTTGAATATTTCCTTTTACATAAATATTCCCGCTGATATACATGTTGCCCTTGTTGTACACCTGTGCCTGCACAGGTTTTGAAAGTGTTATTATAAAAAAAGCCACGCTTCCAAAAACGAATATTTTTTTGACAAAAAGTAAAAATGCTTTCATGTGCTACAATTTAATTTTGTTTGGTAGAGTCGGCTGCCATTGCATTCGCGACGGGTAAATTTTTTTTTGCCTGGTCAAAATCCGGTGATTCCTTTAATGCTGCTTCAAAATTGCTCACAGCATTTTTTTTATCTTTTAAATCCAAATAGGCAAGCCCTAAAATATTATGCACGGCGGCGCGCAGGGAAACGAGTTGCATGGTTTTTTCCTGCAGCTTTGCCATACGCACTTGTGTACTATCATTCGGCATGATGGCTGCCAATACTTTATTTCCTGTAACTACCGATTCACCGATACGGCGGATACCATATTCCAATTGCAATTCTTCCATGCCATAAACAGGGTTTTTGGTGCGTGTAAAAAGATCGCTGTAGGCATTGATGGCTTCAATAGGTTCATTCATGTTTTTTGCAGCAAGGCCTTTTATCTGCATACGGATTTCCGTATAACCTTTTTGCGACAGCAACCGATTGGCCAAAATATATGCTGGAGTAAACGCATTGATTTGTGTATATAAGATGGCAAGCGTGTCTTCATAATTTCCATACTTCACAGAATCCGCGGCGATGATATAATGCAATGACTGTATGGCTGTGCCGAGGTCGTTGATGGAAAGTGCATTGTGAAATACTTTTAACTGCACCACTGATGGATCGGGCGTTTTAGTTTGCGCCTGCAAAGCATTGGTGGCGCTGCAAAGCAGCGTAGATATGAAAATGATTTGTAAAAATTTAGTGTGCATGTTTTATAAAAATATACTATTTAATCTTTTTTCGGTGACTGCTTTGTTTTATCATTCTTGTCAACACTTTGCTTTTTCATATTAATTTGTTGAAGTGTTGGATCTAAAGGCACTTTTATACCTTTCAGTTCTGGCGCAGTTCGGTGCATTCCATCTCCTGTTACAAGTAAAGCTTTTGCTTTACCTGACACATCTTTTGTTTCCATTGGACCGGGTGCAGGTGGCATACGCAGGTCTGCATTTTTTGAATATAAAAATCCGTCTTTGTCATATTCATCCGCACGATTGCCGATCACATGCCATTCAAAATCCACATTGCTTTGGCCGCTCTGCAACTCAATAACATCAAAGCCATTCCCTGTTTTATTTGTTACGAAAACGCCTTTGCAATCACCATTAAGTTGTATAAAAACACGTAATGGATGTTGCGCGTTGACCGTTATATTTTTGGCAAATACCGGGTCAATATTTATATGCACTTTTCCATTTACCAGTTTCCCCGTTCCATAATCTTCAAATAAAGATTCCGGTGTTTCCGGGGCAAAGAATGTTACTTTTTTATCATTCAAGTCATTAACGATCGTGGAGACATTTCCTGTGCCATATATTTTATAATTCGTACCATTATATTGCACGCCAACATAGGCGTAAGAAGATGCAATATAAGGGGATGCATGCGCTATCCTTGTTGCAAAATAACCGCCTGCAAAAAAAGAAGGTTTTGTTTCAGTACCCTTTCCTTTCGCAACAGAACCATAATTTGCAAAACCAGCAACTCCAATAATAGTTGTACTATCTGCATTGATGCCATTACCTGTAAATGAACCACCAGCTCCACCAGCAGGAATTAAAGTAAGAGGTGCACTGGCATTACCTGATTGCGAACCCAGGACACCAACTCCTCCTATATTTAAATAAGAATTCCAACCAAATACACCAGCTCCTAATGGCTGCGCAGTATGCCCTGCAACACCGTCCGCTGTTCCATATAAATAGGAATTTCCACTGGCATTTCCAATAATTCCAGCGGGATATTTGTTAGAGGCTTCGTCACCCGTACTCTTTACTTCACCTAATACACCTGCTGTACTAATTTCGCCATTTGGATTATAACCATACACACCATATTGGTAAGCGCTTCCATAAACACCGGCATGTAATTGTGTAGGTGTTTGAATATAGTAACCAAACAGTCCAATACCTTCTACCCCTACTCCAAAATTGTTGAAATCATATGTGCCATATACACCAATTTGGACAGAGTTTGTCTGCGAACTTGAACCATAAACGCCATAGTTGCCATAAATTCCTTCACTTATCCCGACTAAACCTACACCACTACTGTAACCCGCACCACCAAGTCTTGAACCTACCATTACACC
>CAYXHX010000266.1:0-4004 GCA_964464835.1 uncultured Chitinophagaceae bacterium
TATAAGATTAATTAATTATTGCTTTTCTTTCGAATAAAGGTTTTAAAAAAATAATCATGCATGCCCGTGAATCGGCCATCGGTTTTTATCAAAAACAGGGGTATGAAATACAAGGAGAAATGTTTACCGAAGTTTCCATTCCTCATTTTCAAATGGAGAAGCAAATTCGCACCTTTTAAGAGGCAACTATTTTTTCCCTGGCCAGTGCGCGTACACTATCTTTCAATACATCATTCATTTGATCTTTCGGAACCAGGAAAAAAGATTTGGCAGAAAAATAAAAATGAAAAAAATTCGGGCTTTCCAGCATTTTTGTAAACTTTTCCCAAGGCCATTCTACTTCACCACGCGCATTTTCCAGCCGCACATTATTTTCCAGGAAATAGATGATATAACTTTCTTTGAAAGCGCTTGCTTTTTTATATACAGAATAAGGTAAGATAAACCAAATAGAAAGTATAAACATCATCCAAATAAATGAACCCAATAAAAAAGGTTCGGGCCTTATTTTACCCAAAATATACATGAGGGCTGTTGCTATATCGAAGACTAATATAATGATGAGCAGTATCCGTATTTCTTTTTGCCAGAAAAAATGATAGCGAAGCGCTTGCAATACTTTCCCTTTGTGGTATGAAAAACTAAAACTCATTATAGATATACATTTGACAATTACGATATACTCAGTAAAAAAATTTTACGAATGATCAATTCACAGATGCAGGGATTAATAATCGTGGTAAAAATTAAACAGGTTTGTTCTTATACCAAAATTTATATACACATTGGAAGATGTAATTTTTGGAGAATCACGCCTGCGGTAAACAAAATCTGCCTGTAGGCTCAATCCATTTTTTGGATTGAGTAAATAACCTGCAGATAATTGGTTGTAAAAATATTTATTTTTAATACCCTGCAAAGTTTTGCTGCCATAGGGAGGTACGCCATCTTCACCACCCCAAAGATCTTCGCCATTGTTGTAGGGAAGGCCGGGGTTTTCACCACGGATCGTGAAAATATTTTGCAACATGGCATACCAGCGTTTGTTGTGGTATTGCAATATTGAAATGAACTCATGAAAATTGGCATTAAACGGATCGGCTAAAGTTTGATTATTATTCGTGTAATTTAATCCTGTTTTATCAAAGCCATGCCCGTACATATAAGGCCGCACCCCATTCCACTCAAAACGGTATGAAAGATTTTTTACCTTGAAAAGGTCTTCATTGTATATGCCAAGTTGCAATGCATATTTATTCCCATAATGTTGTTGATGCCTTTCTAAAGAAGATGTTAGGTTCAAATCATCGAGGCCAATTTGACCGTAGAGAAATCCTTTTTTATAGATCTTATATTTCAAAGTAATACCAAGAAAAGCGTTATCCGGTGAACCAATTGCAAATTCAAGCGGGCGCATAAAAATCAATGGATTCAGGTATTGCACATCAAAACCCCTGTGAAGGCCGGTATCGCGGGCAAACCAAATAACATTGTCATACAAACCCAACTGAAATTTACTTGAAAAATTGATGCCGAGGTAATGCATCACGCTGTATTTTTCCTGTATATTTCCATCAATTATATAGCGGGGATTGCGGTATTTATTATAGATTACATTATAAGTGAGTTTCCAATATTTTGCCTGTAATCGAATATAAGGTGCATTGGATGCATTATCTGAAAGCAATAAACTTCGGTAACCATCTCCTATAAAATTTTTACCATATCCGGCAGAAATTACTACATGTTTTCCTGCGAGGTAAGTAATATTACCCGTTATTTGAGACAGGGAATAACCCCGCCCGGATTGAGGATAGCCTTTTCCCACTCCGGGTAAATATTGCTGATTGGAATCAATATAATTTTGAATATATGAAGGGAATTGGCTGTACCCTGCCAGGAAGCCAAGAGAGAAAGATAATTTATCATTGTACACTCCCTGCAAACGTAACCCGCCAATAATTTCTGAAACTGAATTTGCGCTATCCCTGTTTTGCCAGCCAATTGTAGCATCAATATAAGGATCAATTGTAAATACCCCATTCTTTCCCGGGATTTGTATCCAGTTATCTGTACCGAGGTTTTTGAAAAAATACCCGGAATTGTTTTTGGCATTTAATGAAAAAGCGCTGTCTATAATATCAGTACCAATTGGAATATAAGGTTTCAATTCAAGCCAGTTAATAGAACGAAAGCCTGTAAAAATGGAAGTGTCTGACATGAGTGTCAAATCATTGAAACGGCTTTGTACCAATGGTGTCAGCGGAATTTGCTGGCTGAAGGCTTTGCCTGTTACTATACAAAAGCAGATGATCAGTAAGCGTTTTATCATTGTTATTCTTTGAATATATGGTTATAATAATTCGTTGTGAAATGCTGTATCCATTTTAATAATCATAAGAGATTTTTCTAAAGGACATTCGGATACCTATATAAAATATCCTGTCTTTATAAAAAAAGGTTTTACTTTTTTCATTCCGGAATGTGGCGCCTGCTTCTATGCGCATATTAGTTACCGGGTTCAGGATGTAGGCCAATTTTAAATCTGCAAATAAAATATTGGTTTTGAGGCCTTGCAATATTTCTCCATTTCCGGCAACAGAGGCAGTTGATATCGGTTTGTAAATATTATGCCCATAATTCAGTGTGGCATTGGAATCCGCTCCATATTTTGCATAAAATGCTTCTAACCGCACACTGAATCTTTTATATAAATAATCTGCCTTGAACAATCCTTCCATGAAATTTGCACCGAGTGCATGTGCCAATGGTTGATTGTTGTGTTCATAGTTTGTATTGGGTGAATTGGTGGCATACATGTATGGCGTTGCCATATTAAATTCAAGCAACGTATTCAGGTTTTCTACACCAAAAGTATTCCCGGACCGGATACCACCTTGCACAGCATAGGAGTTAATGGATGAACTCCCGGTTTTTGAATGTTGAAATGCAAATTGCCCGTATAAATGCGTACTTTTTAAGATGCGCAATTTGACGTTTGCTCCATAAATTTCATTGTTTTTTACACCATCTGGCGATTCGCTGCCATGCGCAAACATGATGGGGCTTGCTATCCAGGGGCTCATGTCTTTATTCCGGGATGAATCCTGGTCGGGCCACATTACAGATTCAAAAATGCCAATATTCAACTGGTCAATCGGTTTCCAGTCTACATAAAAAGTTTGTGCCCATTTCCTGAAATAACCTTGTTTGTTATTGTAAATCCTGTCGCGGTCACTGATGTATTGCGACCACATTACATTGTATTGAAATTTTCCCAGGTTGACAGCAGTCCTGAAATACGGGTAATTAAATGACCAGTCTGAAAGTAAAATGGACCTATATCCGTCACCAATAAAATTTTTTCCATAGCCCAGGTCAAACATAAAAATTTTGCCGGGTTTATATACCAGCTTAGCATCGGAAGATGCGAAGTCAAAGCCTTTGCCATCGCCTTTATTTTTAAAACCGCCCTGTCCGGGAATGATAAAATTTTGACGAATAAAACTATCTATGTACCCGCCAAAGCGACCCTGGTTTTCATAAAAGTTTGTTTCAAAATAAAAATTTTTTCCCACTGTTCCGGATACCTCAAATCCCCGGGTATTCATTTCCGGTGTTGTAATTTGCCGTTTACTATTGCCAATATATTCATCAAAAATAATGTCGGCATTTAATTTGAAAGCCGGATGGTTGAGTTGTAATAAATGTTCCTGGAAAAATTTGCGGTGAAACCAGCTTCCCCAGGAGGCATAGATGCCCGTATCTGTATATACAATCGGTTTCCAGGCAGTATGCAGGATGGAATCCTCGTTATAAAGAATTTGTTGTTCATTACTTTGATTAGTAATATCCAGCCCCGGTTCTTTTTGAGCATGTGCATAGATGGTTGTAAAACCCGCAAGCAACAAAAACAATACCCGGCGATTTAAAAAATTTGTGCAGAACGTTGGCATGTAAATTTTATTTGTCATTATTAAATGGCTTTGTAAAGTAAAGGCATT
>CAYXHX010000267.1:0-3998 GCA_964464835.1 uncultured Chitinophagaceae bacterium
TTATGGATCAACGATTTATTGCATTGCTAAAAAAGTTTAATTATTCATGTGATAGTGTGATATTTCAATTTATCCGATATACACAACCTGGTTGGCTTTTTAATCTGCGACCAACAATTGAAGAGGATTTTGCTTCCTGTTATATTCCGGAAGAAAACATTGATCCTGCATTTTTAGATATTACTTATGAAACACATACAGCCAGGCTTGCGGATGCAGGCTACAGGCTTTGGTGCAAGGGGGTTTTACTGGAATCCAATACAAATGAAATCAAAAATATTTCTGCTGAGAAACCAGGTTTACAGGATGAATATATTTTTATTCGAAAATATTGGGGCAACGCATGGGCATATTATACATTATTGATACGTCTATTCACTTTTAAAAACCCGGTGAATGAAATCAATCATTTTTTCAAGACAAGGTATATCAAAAAAATAGATGTTTTTGATTCGCCAATCATGTACCCGGCGTATGAAAATTTTTATTCCGAATTAATTGCAACAACGCCTAAAGTTGCTGTGATTATTCCAACCCTCAACAGGTACACTTATTTAAAAGATGTGTTGCATGACCTGGAGCAACAAACCTACAAGAACTTTGAAGTATTGGTATTTGATCAATCAGATGATTTTCAACCGGAATTTTATACACAATTTCAGCTTGATATTAAAATTACAAAACAAGTTGAAAAAAAATTATGGACGGCGAGAAACAATGCCATCAAATCAACCACTGCGAGTTACCTGCTTTTTTTTGATGACGACTCAAGAGTAGGCTCCGACTGGATTTCAGAACATTTAAAATGTATTGATTTTTTTAATTGCGATATCTCTGCCGGCGTATCATTGGCAGTTACCGGGCAAAAAATTTCAAAAAGTTATGCATACTTCCGTTGGGCAGATCAGTTTGATTCCGGCAATGCAATGGTAAAAAGAGACGTGTTTAAAAAAATTGGATTGTTTGATGAACAGTTTAATGGCATGCGGATGGGTGATGGAGAATTTGCATACCGTGCATACCTGGCAGGTATAAAAAGTATTTCCAATTATAAAGCATCGAGGGTGCATTTAAAAGTAAGCAGTGGTGGGTTGCGTGAAATGGGCAGTTGGGATGGTTTCCGGCCAATCAAATGGTTTGCTCCAAAACCGGTACCGAGTGTTTTATATCTTTTTAAAAAATATTTGCCGCCACATTTATGCAGGAATGCCATATTACTGGGTTTCCTGCTTTCCAATATTCCCTATAAACAAAAAAGAAAAAGCAGTATGTTGATGTTGAGTGTGATTTTGACTTTCATTAAATCACCTTTACTCTTCATTCAATATGCACGATCAAAAAAAATAGCGCTTACTATGTTGAAGAATGATGCAGGTGCAGAAATGTTAAGCCAATAAATATGGATAAAAAAAGATTGGCCATCATTTCAGATTGTGTCCATTTTAAAACGCCCGATGGTAGGGTGGCAACGGAGAATCATATTTTCCTGAAACAAATGGAAGCATTATCTGCACATTTTTCACACACCATTATTTGTTGCCCGTTTGAAGATTTTTCCGGAGATAAAATTTATACAGGATATTGTGCGGATATAGAATTTTACCCTACGCCAAATGTAGGAGGAGATGCTATCTCAGATAAATTTGCCATTGTAAAAACAATTCCTGTTTGGTGGAAAATATTTAATAAACTATATAAGCAATCGGATTATTTTTATTTGCGCTTTCCCAACAATTTGAATATCCCGGGCTTTTTTTATTTCAATTTTAAAAGCAAACCTTTGTTTGCAAGTTATACGGGTACATGGAAAAATTATACAGGTGAGCCGGCTACTTACAGGTTTCAAAAATGGCTATTACGAAAATATTTCAAAGGTCCTGTTTGGATTTATGCAGAAGTTAAAGATAAAGAAAAAAACTTATATGAAGGTTTCAGTCCATCATATAATTTGCAAATATGGGAAGAAGAATCCCGGCATGTAAATCAAAAAATTACCAGGTTTAAAAATGGCATACCTGAGAACCCGGTTTTTATTAGTGTTGGAGCTTTGGTTGCTTATAAGAATCAACAGTTTATTTTAGAGGCATTCCTTTTATTAAAAAAATCAAATTTCAAGTTTAAATTATTTATAATTGGAGATGGCCCTCTTAAAAGCACCTATGAAGATTTCATTCAGGAAAATCAATTAAGCGATTGTATTGTTTTAACCGGGAAAAAAACATATCAGGAAATGAGGTTTTTTTACCGGCAGGCAGACTTCCTCCTGCAGGCACCAGTGACAGAAGGCTTTGGAAAAACACCCATTGAAGGTTTTTTCCATGGAGTGATTCCTTTTTTAAGCAATACCCTTTACGGAAAAAAAATGACTGGTATAGAAAAAAGAGGATTTGTTTTTTCCACAGAGAAACCTATCAAATTAGCCAATATCATCAAAGAAAAAATATTAGATAACAATCTATTGGCAAGTATGATTGAAATAGGCAGGCAGTATGCAAAAGAATTTACTTTGGAAAATTGGGTGAATGATTATATGAAAAAATTGCACATATATTTTGAAAATCAGGCATTCAGAAAATAACACCATTTTTGAATACGGGCTTTGTTTTATAATCGGCTTGTTCCTGGGCTTAAATTTACTTCCCGATGATTTTGTGGGTATTGTATTTTTAATACTTGGAATGGTATGCCTGTATTATGCAGCGAAAAGTGATTTTCAAAAGGTTTTTTGCATCATGGCTTATATGGTTTACAGTGAAAGGTACATTAAGAATAAAGCGAGCCTCGTACCTTTTTTATTCATGCAATATTTTATTATTGCAATCTTTTTCATTCTATTGTTAAGCCAAAAGAAGTCTACTTTAAAAATGCATTCCAAAGCTTTTGTTTTGCTTATTTTCTTTTGTCTAATTGATTTCCTGGATACATTAAGAAGCTATGATGCTACCCTTGCCCGATCAATTTTTATAAATACATTATCTATCACTATTATAGCAACATGGGCTTCTTTCAATTTCCTGGAACCTAAAGTGATGAACAGAATTTTAAATCATGTAAAACTGGCAAGCATTTTTTTATGCGGTATTATTATGGCGAGGAGGTTTTTTGGGCCTCCTGTTAGTTATGGCCTTACTTCTATGTCTGAAGCTTTAAATGGTTTATCGGCTGTGCAAATGAGTGGATACTTAGGAGTGGCAGCTAGTATTTTCTTTTTCTCGCTGGTTGACAATAAAGAAAAGAAACAATTCTGGTTAAACCTATTTTTTTTAACCTTAATCGCAATACAAATGGTATTAAGTTTTTCTCGTGGTGGAATTTATTTTTTGGGAATTATTATGTTGGTTTTCTTTTTCTTCAATAGGAAACAAGTAAGAAGTTATTTCATTCTTTTTTTACTCATCCCAATTAGTTTCGGCGTTCTAAATTACGTTACAGAAAAAACACATGGTTTAGTCGAAGAAAGATATGCCGAGGAAGGCAATTCAGGCAGGAGTGACCTGGTGAAAGCCGCATTTGAATTATTCATTTCCAATCCTTTAGTAGGCGTAGGTACCGCTAATTTTGCTGATGAAATAAGTAAAAACAAATTGTATAATGAAGAGTCTGGTTCTCATAATGAATTTGCCCGGGCTGCTGCGGAACACGGTATTCTAGGGCTTATTACTTATTGGGGCTTTTTTATCATTTTATTTTTTGAGATTATAGGCAGATCAAGAAATCAGCGGGAATATGCTTTATATTTCCTTATTTTATTTTGCTTGATTATTGTTCATAATGGCCTGAAAATTTCAATACAACCTTATATTTTGGCTTTTGTAATTGCAACACCTACATTGGTAATCATTAAGAAAAAACAAATACATGTACCTTCTTCACAACAGCTCGAGTCTTGATATTGAAAAAATTACCAATTGTCATTTGGCTTGTTTTGAAAATTCCTTATCTACAAAATTGGGTCATAGTTACACAGCAAAAACACTACATTGGTTTTTATCCGGTAC
>CAYXHX010000268.1:0-1696 GCA_964464835.1 uncultured Chitinophagaceae bacterium
TTTCTATTTGTAAACCTGCATTGGCTGGTTTTGACAAAGCATTTGGTACAGACTGTATCACTTTAAACTGATCGGTCACGGTTTTCCTGTTTACAAATGCAGTAGGGAAGCCCTGGAAATTCGGCACGAGGTCTTCAATGGAACTTGCATTTGCATATCCATACGGATCATTTGAAGAACTACCAACATCATCATGAACAGCAGAAACAATTACGCGTGGATCTGCAGCCCGCATGGAATCAAGGTTCCAGGCCATAAGCGGGCACCAACCACACCATGCGCCGGTAAAGTCTTCAACATAAACCTTACGTGTAAAACTCAATGCAGTAGCCTGTACTTGAATTGTTACTGCTTGTAAAATTTTCCATTGTTGCAGTAAAATCATAACTGCCTTCAGTAGTAGAAGTAAATGAAGAACCACTTATTTGATTTCCATCCTGGTAAAAACTGCATTTTGATGTTACATCATTGCCATTATTATCTTTTACCATAAAAGATGTTTTATCAATACCATCATTTTTGATGATTGTTTTCGTAGCAGATAATGTAATTGATGTAACCGGATCCGGCGTAGGTGCAGGTGTATCCGATTTAGAACAGGATACCAGGGAAAAACATGCGGCTAAACTAATGGATGCCGCCATCAGGAATTTCATTTTCATTGTTGTTGTGAGTTTTAAATTTAAAAGTTTAAAAATTATATGTATATCCAAGTGTGAAACCCATATACGATGGCACAAAGCGGCAAACTCCTCCTACACATAATAGCCCTGCGCGTTGTTTGCTGAAACTTACCATAAATCTTTGTGCATTCACCGAATAACTTCCACCCAAATTATAATAATGTGTTTTGGAAGTTTGGTAATCTGTAAGGTCGGTAGCAAAAAATGAAAACTTGCCGTAAGAATATTCAGCGAGCGCTGCAGCCCAGTTTTTTTCTTCGAGTTTATTCCACATGTGTTGCAACTCAGTTCGCAATGCACTTTTTGCATTTAATTTAAAAAGAAAATCGGTAGCAACAATTTTAGTTTTAACTGCATAAGCGCCTTGTTGCAGATTATACTGGCTGATTAATGCAATTGTTCCTTTTACGGATTTGCTTAGCTTTTTTTCAATAGTTACATTGATGTCACTGTATTGTTTCTGCCCGCCAAAGTCAATGAAATTTGCTTTGAAAGATTCTCCCGGATTAAATTTTGAATAAAATAAATCCTTATACAAAGAACCATTTACAAAAACAGATGTCCCATATTTACCCCCAAGGGATGTGCCTTTTTTAAACAGATAATTGATACTCAATTGGCCGCCAATTTCGTGTTTGTTTTCGCAAACACCGGGATAAATACTGCTGACAAGCCCTGTATGCTGTTTGGTGAGCGATGGTAAATAATTCAGGTTATTATTAATATCATCTATACCATAATCTGCTTTCAATGCAGCAAGTTCAAGGCGCCTTAAATCAAGATTTATTCCAAGCCCATTATCGAAATTATAGCTTTGCGAAATGAGTAATGCAGAACCCGGTTGATAAATATATGATGGAATATAAGCAACCGGTGAGTGATGCATATATTCTGCATTCAATATATAATTCCCTGCGGAAAAATTAATTCTTCCTGCCCAGGCGGTTACATTTTTATCATGTGGAATATCTGTATATGTCAAACTATCCTGGTTGATTAATAAAAAACTCCCG
>CAYXHX010000268.1:1706-3990 GCA_964464835.1 uncultured Chitinophagaceae bacterium
CTTATTGAATAGAACATAATCTGCATCAAATCCACCAATTTTCCCTTTGCTGTAATCAAAATAATATCGTTGCTGCCCAAAGAAAGCTTTAACCTGCAAATTTTTTACAGGGTTTGCACGAACATGAATTCCTCGAATGGCATTGTCAATGCCGAGTTGCCTGTCTTCATACGTGCGGAATATCAATCCATTTCCAAATTGGTCATAAAAGGTTCCCACAGTCACATCCAGTTTTGAAGAGCGAAATCCGGCATAATAATGAGTAAGGCCTACTTTGGTTGAATAGTCAGGTGTAAATTTTGTGTAGCCTTGCAAGGCGGGCAAATAAGCTTCTGCCTGTACACCTGCGACTATTTTTTTATATTTATAATTGAGTGTGACATAGGAATTGGAAGCGTATCTTTTTGGTGGCAATACAATTCCCGAATTGCTGTTTGAAAAATAGTATTGGTGCTGTGTTTCTATTCCACCACCAAAGTTTTTCCAATCATAAAAATGTGTTGTGTCCTGGGCTGCTAAATGAAATGAAAAGAAAAATGAAACAGCAAGGAAAAATAGTTGTTTTGATTTGGCTAAAAGATCCATCATTATTTCAGTGAATTTAAATATGCAAATAATTCAATTTCTTCACCCGGGTTATAACCTTGTATTCTACGGATTATTTTTCCGTCTTTATCAATCACTATAGAATAAGGGATCGCGCTGATATTGAGGGCCCGTTTCAGGTTTTGATTATCATCCAGGTAAATATTGAATTCCCATCCGCTTGCATTGGCAATTGATTGTACAGAACCTGTGCTCCTGCTATCGTCAATTGAAATGGCAATAAGTTTTGCGCCGGTTTTTTTAAATTCATCCCAATCATCGTTAATGGCTTCGAGTTCCTGCCTGCATGGTTTGCACCATGTTGCCCAAAAACTAATGACCGTTAGTGAAGTGCTATCTTTTAAAGAAGCAGTTTGAATATTCTGGCTACGCAGGTTTTTAATTTGCACATCGGGTAACATATCCTGTGCGGAAAGTACATTCAAGCATAGGATGAATGTACAACATGTGAGCATTTTTTTCATCTTGAGTTATTGGGGGTTTTAAACGGTTCAATTTTCTTTTTATTTTAGTCATACAGTTTTTTACTTTGTTATGACAATAATGAAAATCAAATTGTAAACCGATTTTAAAAACCGGCGGCAAAATTATTCTTTGAGAAGAATACAGCAAATTAAATTTTGCTTATAAAAGAAAAATACGCTTTCCGGAGAAAGAATAATTATGGAAGGATTCAATCCTATGGATTAACTATGCGACTCGGTTTCCTGTGCATGGCCAGAACCCGGTGTTTTATAAGGGCCTTTCCAGGCAGTCATTAGCAACAAGAATAGAAATAAAATAATGATGCTTGCAAAGAATGACATAAAGTACCTGCGTAAGCTTTTTGAATCAAATTGATGGCTGCTCATAAAAGTATTTTCGGCGCTAAATTAAATAGAATTTATAAATTAAAAAAATATCGGTTTTTAAAAATCATTCCTATCATTCATTAAATAACAATATTAATCATCTTATTCTTCACATAAATCATCTTTTTAGGCGCTTTCCCATCGAGCCATTTTTTGATAATTTCATTTTCCAATACAATGGCTTCCACTTCTTGTTGAGTGGCTTCCAATGAAATTGAAATGGTGGTGCGCAATTTTCCATTCACACTTACCGGGTATTCCTTAGTAGTTTCCAAAAGGTATTTTTCCACTGCAACAGGCAGTGATGCATCTACAATACTTTGAAATGAATCTTTCTGTTGAAATGTTCTTATATGCTGATACAATTCTTCTGCAATATGCGGTGCATAAGGCGCAAGCAAGATGAGTAAGGGTTCTGCAATCTCTGCCTTATGGCATTTGAGCGTTGCCAATTCATTCACGGCAATCATAAAAGCGCTGACGGCTGTATTAAATGCAAAGCGCTCTGTATCATCCCTTACTTTTTTAATGGTGGAATGAAGCAGTTTTAATTCTGCTGATGTAGGCGCTTCATTGGTGAGGAGATTGCCTTTTGTTTCGTCAAAAAATAAATTCGACGGCGTTTCGTCAGCAAAACGAAAGTAAAGATCGACGAATTGCTCGTTGATCGAAATGTTTTCAAAGATTTTCGCCAAAGTTTCGAAATGAAGTCGAATTGCTGAAAAACGAAATCAGAAGATTGAAGCGCCTATTTCATCTTTCCGAGGAATGCGGCGAAGTTATCAAAGCCGCTTCAAAATCTGCACGTTTTGGAGAGCTTTATCTTA
>CAYXHX010000269.1:0-284 GCA_964464835.1 uncultured Chitinophagaceae bacterium
TACCTGTTGGTTTTATGATTACATTCAATTTATCATTGCTTTCTGTGAAAGAATATTCGAATGATGTGTTGATAAAATTCATCGGCGATTGTGATGGATCAATAGGCGGGAAATTCGATTGTCCGATATAAGGTAATTGTACATTAAGACTGTCATTGCTTACTTTTAAATCATAGAAACCAGTAAGATTGCGAGGCAATCCTTTTGCAGGGTTCATTCTTTCTGCCACAAAATCAAAATTTTTTTCATTCACCATTTTTTTTAAAACAGTAAAATCATTCACC
>CAYXHX010000269.1:327-3984 GCA_964464835.1 uncultured Chitinophagaceae bacterium
TTTATTAAAAAATAACAAAAATGATGCTGTTATTCTGTAAAAACCTGCCAATTTTTTATTTTATTTTAAATGAATCTCCCGCTGTAAAAACACGTAAATGAATATCAGAAAACTTAATCAGTCCATTGACGGCTGTTTTATTTTCCATATTTGAAAAAACAATTACCTGGCCAATGCCTGCAATGGTTATTTTATATTGATGAAAAACAATTGCAGTACTTTCATCAATACCTATACAGGTAAAGGCCGGGAATGCGTATAATGCCGATAACAGGCGGTTGTAACGGCTTCGAACAATAAAATGCTGATCTATTATAATGGAATCAAGCAAGCCAAGGCCCTGTGAAAATTCAATATTATCTTTTCGTAATTGATCAAATGTGGATTGGTATGTGGTATCACCTATTAATTGATTCCCGGTGATCATGTATTTACTCATTACGGCAGCTCCTGCACTGGTACCAGCTATCGTTGCACCTTGACGATAAGCATTATGAATGGCTGTATAAATTGGCGTATTCAGCACTACGGACATAAAACGGCTTTGATCGCCACCGGTAATAAATATGAGTTTTGCTTTTTTTAATGAATCAAGCCATAATTTATTTGTTGAATTTGCTTTTGTAAAATTGAGATTCGCAATCGTGTTCCTGCAAAGAGTTTCCACTTGTTTTTTAAAATAAAAAAAACTTGTATCAGGCTCAGCGCCTGACATGGGCAATACAACGATATAATCTTTGTCGCTGAGTTGAGCTGTTTTTAATAAATCCAACATCAATGCATCAGAACGGTTTCCTCCTCCAATGATAAATAAATTTCCTTTCGGTAAATTTTTTTCCTGGCTAATTGCAGGCTGAACAAAAAAACTGAATGCTGTGATAAGCAGGAAAAATTGAATTGGCTTCATAAAAAATAATTTGATTAAAGCAGTGTAATAATTAAAGGTATAAAAAAAGCTGTTTTATCAAATGATAAAACAGCTTAGCTGTAGGGGTAGGATTCGAACCTACAAGGGGAAGTTAGCAAAGACACAAATCCTGGTGGTCAACCCCGGTCGGCCATTTGGTCGGCTCTATGTCTTGTTTATCCTGTGATCCCCACCCCCGAGACGAGAGGGTATGTCTGCCAAAGATTTCATCACCCCACAGTATGATAATGCAATATTAATGAATCATCTTATTCATTGGATATTATTTTGAAATTATTTTAAAAATATTGATTTTATCTAAAAAAATGAGATAATTTTGATGAATATCAAATTTTACTTATCCAAATGAGCCCTTCATTAAATTTTGACAAATTGGACCATAGTATCCTGCATGAGATGTTGCATACTTCAGATATTTCCTATGCAGATTTGGGAAAAAAATTATTTGTATCCGGCGGAACAATACATGTACGGATCAAAAAAATGGAAGAAGCAGGGATTGTAAAAGGAAAAAAATTAACGGTTGACCTGAAAGGCTTAGGATATGATGTAATTGCATTCATTGGGATTTTCTTAGAGAAGAGTTCATTGTATGATGCTGTTGCAAAAGAATTGCAAAAGATCCCTGAAATAGTACGGCTGAATTATACCACCGGTAATTATAGCATGTTTGCAGAAATTGTTTGTAAAAATATACATGAACTAAAAATGGTATTGCACGATGAATTGCAAAAAATTAAAGGCATTGAACGCACAGAAACTTTTATTTCACTCGATGAAAGTTTTGCGCGGAATGTGGCTTTGAAGCAGTAAAAAATATTACCAGCGCTCTTCATCATCTATTGAATCTTTCATTGCATTATTGCCCTTTGAAATAATTTTTTCAACCTGCCTTTCGATGATCATTGTAGAAATGATTGCTGCCGCATTTATGCCCGCATGTTGATGTAAACTTTCTTTTAATTTCTTTTCGGATATATCGAGCCTGTAAAGCAATTGAATCAATGCCTGAAAATTTGTATTGATCAGATCATTGATACAGTTAACCAGTTTTTCATATTGTTCTTTACTTTGCCAATCTTCAAGGCTTTGCTTTTCAAAAATTATTTGTTCTAACTGATTATGCATTAGATAATTTTTATTTTTCAGAAACGCCCATTCCAAATAAAGCAAAATCATATTTTACCGGGTCATCCGCATCAAATTTTTTTAATTGATTCGTAAGTAAACAAGCCGTTTTCCAATTTGCTTTTTCATTTTGTAAAAGCTTTAATTCTTGTGCCACACGAATCACATGTACATCCATTGGGCAAATTAAATCTGCCGGCCGGATTTTTTTCCATAGGCCAAAATCTACTCCTGCTTTATCTTTCCGCACCATCCAGCGCAAATACATATTCAATCTTTTGCAGGTTGAATTTTTTTCAGGCGCAGCTATATGCTTCCGTGTGCGGTTTGGAAGTGTTGGATTTGATGTTTCAAAAAAATAATGATAGAAACCATTCAATGCATTTTCCTGTGTAAAATTTCTTCCTGTAATATTTTTTGCAAAAGCACTTTCAAGAGAATTGTTTTTGGCATAATGTTTTTTCAAAAATCGAATAAAAAATTGTAAGTCAGCTCCATTAAAAGTTCTGTGTTTGAACGCAGAAAATGTATTGATCTCTTTCGCAGAATGATGCATGATGAAATGATGCGGATCATTATCCATCAGCTTCATCAATTCTTTTGATTTTTGAATAATCACTTTACGGCTTCCCCAGGAAAAAATGGCTGCAAAAAAACCTGCAATTTCTATGTCTTGTTGTTTTGAAAATGAATGTGGAATAGAAATTGGATCCTGTTCAATAAAATCTACATGATTATAGAGTGCAAATTTCCTGTCAAGTAAATTTTTTAAATCATGTTGCATGGTAAATTCATTCCGGCAAAATTTATCTAATTGCATTATTTAAATCTTCTATCAGGTCATCGGCATCTTCTATGCCAATACTTAACCGGATCAGGCCATCTTTTAAACCATTTTTAATTCGTTCTTCACGTGGAATAGATGCGTGTGTCATTGAAGCCGGGTGGTTGATCAAAGATTCAACGCCACCAAGGCTTTCAGCCAATGCAAATATTTTTGTGGAAGATAAAACGCGTGTCGTATTTTCTGTACTGTCATCAGAGAGTTCAAAACTTAGCATACCGCCAAAACCCTTCATTTGTTTTTTGGCAATATTATGATTGGGATGATCTTCAAAACCAGGCCAATACACGTTGGATACTTTAGAATGGTTGCGTAAAAAGTGTGCAATTTTTTCACCATTTTCACAATGCCTTTGCATCCGCACATGCAAGGTTTTGATGCCACGCAATACCAAAAAACAATCTTGTGGCCCGGGAACTGCGCCACAACTTTTTTGAATAAAATATAATTCATCACGAAGCGAATCATCATTCATTATCAATGCACCTTGAATCACATCGCTATGCCCGCTTAAATATTTTGTAGCAGAATGCATCACAATGTCAGCGCCAAACATCATTGGATTTTGTAAGTACGGCGAAGCAAAAGTATTATCTACGCAAACGATTGTGCCATGCCTTTTTGCAATCGTTGTAACAGCGCTGATATCGGTAATATTCATCAACGGGTTTGTTGGCGTTTCCAACCAAATCAGTTTTGTATTACCGGATATTGCTTTATCAACTTCAGTTGCATCCTGCATATTGATATAAGTAAA
>CAYXHX010000270.1:0-3645 GCA_964464835.1 uncultured Chitinophagaceae bacterium
TATGCCAAACCCGGAATGATTGGTTTGCAATCCTGCTTTGCGGTAATCAATTCTATTTTACCTGCATTAACGGATGAACAATTAATTGAACTTTTTTCTGTCAATGCCCGGAAAATATTTAATTTACCTTCGGCAAAAATTGAAGAAGGGAAGTATGCAGAATTGACAATTTTTAAACGGGATATAAAAAATGATTTTGACGAAAATACAAATTTCAGCAAATCCAATAATTCTGCATTTTTCAACAAAGAATTAAAAGGAAAAGTAAAAGGTATTTTTGTGAAAAATAAACTTTCAATATTTTAAAAATATACAATATGGAAAAGAAAATAACTACCCCAATTATAAAAGGTATTGTAATAACATTAATCCTGGTGGTTTTGGGCCTCATCATTTATTTTACTGGTCAAATGGCTAATAAGGCATTGAGTTATGTTCAATACCTGGTGTTGATTGTTGGTGTTGTTTTGAGCTGCACCAGTTTTGCAAAACAAATGAATGCGAATGTTACTTTTGGAAATGTGTTTGCACATGGATTTAAAACATCTATGGTTGCAGCAGTTTTACTGGTAATTTATACTATACTTGCCTTGAAAGTCCTTTTTCCGGATATGCTTGATACCATTATTAATACAGCAAGGCAAGACATGGTAAACCAGGGGAAACTTACTGAAAGTCAAATTCAAAGTGCATTGGACATGACCAAAAAATTTGTAATCCCTTTTGCTATTGGTGGGATCCTGATCATGTTTGCCATATTTGGCGCAATTGCATCATTGATCGGTGCTGCTATTGCTAAAAAACAACCACAGGATCCATTCGCATCTCAAACCCACATGTAATTTACAGATGGACTTATCCTTAATTATCCCTTTACTGAATGAAGAAGAATCCCTGCCTGAATTGCATGAATGGATAAAACGGGTAATGCATGAAAATCAATTTTCCTTTGAAATCATTTTCATTGATGATGGCAGTACGGATGATAGTTGGGAAGTAATTCAACATCTTTCAGAAAAAGATGATCATGTAAAAGCGATCCGCTTTCAAAGAAATTATGGTAAATCCGCGGCATTGAATGAAGGCTTTAAAGCCGCTGAAGGTGACATCATTATTACAATGGATGCGGATATGCAGGATTCGCCGGATGAAATTCCCGGCTTGCGAAAAATGATCCTCGAAGAAAATTTTGATCTTGTAAGCGGCTGGAAAAAAAAGCGCTACGATAATAAGCTTACCAAAAATTTACCATCCAAATTATTCAATGCTACTGCACGCAGAAGTTCAGGGATTAAGCTGCACGATTTTAATTGCGGCCTGAAAGCATATAAGAAAAAAGTGGTGAAGAGTATTGAAGTGTATGGTGAAATGCATCGCTATATTCCGGTACTTGCCAAATGGGCCGGCTTTAGAAAGATCGGGGAAAAAGTGGTGGAACACAGGCCACGGAAATATGGCGTTACTAAATTTGGATGGGAACGATTTATCAATGGCTTCCTCGATTTATCCACCATCACATTTGTCAGTAAATTTGGTAAAAGGCCTATGCATTTTTTCGGGCTGTATGGTATGCTTTGCTTTATTGTCGGATTTGTAAGCAGCATTTATTTAATTGTTGGAAAATTTGCTTACCCGAATTTTGCACTAACAAACAGGCCTGCATTTTATATTGGCCTCACTGCCATGATTCTCGGCATGCAATTATTCCTCGCAGGTTTTTTAGCTGAATTAATTTCACGCAGTTCTGCCGATAGGAATTCGTATCTTATTGAAAAAAAGATTGGCCTCGAATAATGTTTCTTCTTTTAATAAATAGCAAAAGCCAATCATGCTGAAAATAATTATCATAGGCCCGGCACACCCACTTCGCGGTGGGCTTGCATCTTTTGATGAACGATTGGCAAGCGCATTTAATCAAGCGGGACATGATGCTTCTATCTATACTTTTTCATTGCAATATCCCGGCTTTCTTTTTCCCGGCACTACACAATATTCAAGTGAACCCGCACCAACAGATGTGCAAATAAAAGCCTGCATCAATTCAATCAACCCGATCAATTGGTTAACGATTGGAAATGAATTAAAAAAAATAAAACCGGATATTATAGTCGTGCGGTATTGGCTTCCTTTCATGGGGCCCGCACTGGGAACGATTCTACGCCGAATTAAAAAAAATAATCACACAAAAATCATTGCCATTACAGATAATGTAATCCCGCATGAAAAAAGGCCGGGCGATACCGCTTTTACAAAATATTTTTTAAAACCTGTAGATGCTTTTATTACAATGAGTGAAAAGGTATTAAATGACTTGCGCAAGTTTACAAATAAACCTGCACAATGCGTGGTGCACCCATTGTATGATAATTTTGGTGAAATCATTTCAAAAAATTCTGCAAGGGATTTTTTAAAAATTCAACAATCGGATAAAATTATTTTATTTTTTGGCTTCATCCGCAAATACAAAGGTCTTGATGTATTGCTTGAGGCAATCAATATTTTACACGAAGAAGAAAACTGCCAATCCATAAAATTGTTGATTGCCGGCGAATTTTATGAAGATAAAAAACCTTATACAGATTTAATTGATTCGCTGAAGATTGCGTCACAACTGATTTTACGAACTTCATTTATACCTGATAGTGATGTGAAATATTATCTCTGTGCGGCCGATTTTGTAGTGCAGCCATATCGCAATGCCACGCAAAGTGGCGTTACTCCCCTCGCCTATCATTTTGAAAAACCCATGTTGGTGACGAATGTGGGCGGGCTTCCGGATATGGTACCCGATTATAAAAGCGGCCTCGTGGCTGAACCCAATGCAACATCCATTGCAGAAAAAATAAAAGAACTTTTTTCTTTAGGCGAAAACTTTTTTTTGCCGCACCTTCGTGAAGAAAAAAAGAAATATAGTTGGGAAAAATTGGTGCATGCAATCATTGATTTAGCCCATTAATTTTTTATAATTTCTTTGCAACACAGTAAAGCTTTAATGAATGATTTACAGAAGCAGAGCTCCTTTACGGATTGGCTTAGCAGGTGGCGGTACCGATGTAAGCCCGTATAGTGAAGAATTTGGCGGCGCCATTTTAAATGCAAGTATTTCATTGTACGCCTATGCAAGTATTGAAGAAATTCAAGGAAATGAAATCATACTCCATGCAATTGACCGCGATGAAACACAGTCCTACCCTGTATCTCAGCCCATGCCATATACCGGCGAACTGGATTTATTGAAAAGCGTGTTTAACCGTATTTTGAAAGATTATCAATTACCTCAAACTGCATTTCGATTAAGTACTTATGTGGATGCACCTGCAGGAAGCGGGCTTGGTACTTCATCTACTTTGGTGGTGGCCATCATTGGTGCGTTTGCAGAAATGCTGAAATTGCCTTTGGGTGAATATGACATAGCAAAATATGCCTATGAAATAGAGCGAAAAGACCTTGGCCTTGCCGGAGGAAAACAGGATCAGTATGCAGCTACATTTGGCGGAATAAATTTCATGGAGTTTTATAAAGATGAAAAAGTAATTGTAAACCCGTTGCGTATCCGGCAGGAATATTTAAATGAATTGGAAAATAATTTGGTATTGTTTTATACTTCTACAAAATGTAATTATCGAATAGTAGTATTTCTCAATT
>CAYXHX010000270.1:3655-3967 GCA_964464835.1 uncultured Chitinophagaceae bacterium
ATTTTTTTATACTTCTACAAGCCGCGAATCCGCTGCAATTATAAAAGAGCAACAAAAAAATGTGTTGCAAAAAAATCAAACTTCAATAGATGCGATGCATTCATTAAAAGAACAAGCATTCCGCATGAAAGAAGCTTTACTGCGTGGCGAGCTGAACGAAATTGGAGAAATATTAAATTTTGGTTTTGCCCAAAAAAGAAAAATGGCGGAGAATATTTCCAATGAAAAAATAGAAAATATTTATTCTGCTGCAATAGAAGCCGGAGCAAATGGCGGAAAAATCAGTGGCGCCGGTGGTGGTGGTTTCATGAT
>CAYXHX010000271.1:0-3956 GCA_964464835.1 uncultured Chitinophagaceae bacterium
CAATTTAAATTTGGTTCATCAATATTTGAAAAATGTTGAAGGAGATGTGGCTGAATGTGGAGTTTGGAAGGGAGGCATGAGTGCTGCACTTGCCGAAATTTTGGGAAATAATAGAACATATTTTTTGCTCGATAGCTTTGAAGGTTTGCCCGAAGTAAAAGCAATTGATGGCATTGCAGCAAAAAAGTGGCAACAAAACACTGAAGGGGAAATGTATTATGATAATTGCCGAGCTTCTATAACAGATGCCACAAAAGCAATGTCACTTGCGAATTGTAATTACGAAATCATTCAAGGTTGGTTTGAAAAAACATTGCCCGTTTTTGCACCTGAAAAAAAAATTGCTTTGCTCAGGCTTGATTGTGACTGGTACGATTCAACCATCATTTGCTTAAGAAACCTCTATCCAAAGCTTGTGATGTATGGAATGGTATTAATTGATGATTATTTCGCATGGGATGGTTGCAGCAGGGCGGTGCATGACTATTTATCTGAAATTAAATCCACTAGCAGGATTCGGACTTTTGGCGATGTATGCTTTATCATTAAAACAGATGAAGGAAATTAAATACATCCATTCAGATATAGAAAGAAACCTTTCTTCTCCCAAAGAGATTGTACCCGTACTCATCCACACTTTTCAACCAAAATCCGTTGTGGATATGGGTTGTGCACACGGCGCTTTCCTGCATGTGTTCGCCGAAAACGGCATTCAGGATATACTCGGAATTGATGGGGATTGGGTAAACAAGGAACAACTGATGATAAAACCATCCCAATTTGAAACGCATGATCTTGAAAATAAAATTTCACTAAATAGAAAATTTGATCTTGTTGTATGCCTCGAAGTAGCGGAACATTTGACTGAATCAGCATCAGATATTTTAGTCAGCAATTTAATTGCGCTTGGAGATATCATCATTTTTTCTGCAGCCATCAAAAACCAAACAGGGCAAAACCATATTAATGAACAACCTTTTTCTTATTGGATGAAAAAATTCAATCAAAAAGGCTTTTTGTTTTATGATGCTTTCCGGCAACAATTTTGGAACAATTCAACTATCGCCTGGTGGTATAAACAAAATATGTTTTTAGTAGCACACGAAAATTTGGATATGCATCAATATATTCCCGGTATACAACCGTTGAAAGAAGTATTGGAATATGTACACCCCGAATTGATGAACACGCATTATCAAAACCTGGAAGCATATAAAATACAAAACAGGAAAATCAGGAATGGTGAATTGTCCTTGTCATTTTACATGCAACTGTTGAAGAAAAAAATTTACAGGAAGTTTTTTAAAAAATGAATCCCGGTTTATCAAATGGCGTTTCTGTAATCATGTGCTGTTACAATAGCCGTTCAAGATTGCAACAAACTTTGGCATCTTTGGCTGCACAGGAAATAAATAAAAATATCCAATGGGAATTGATTCTTGTTGATAATAATTCAACGGATGATACAGTTCAGTTTGCAACAGATACATGGAAAGAAATGGCGCATCATATTCCGCTACAAATAGTAGAAGAAACAAAACCGGGTTTAACGTATGCCCGTGAAAGAGGCGCTGCGGCTGCATTGTATGACATAATTGTCTTTTGTGATGATGATAACTGGCTTGAAAAAACATACATTCAACATGCATTCAATAGGATGCAAGCCAATCAAAAAATAGGTATTGCTGCAGGGCAGTCCACCGGCGTATTTGAATCTGAAAAGCCCGCGTGGTTTGATCGTTTCGGGCAGGCTTATGCGATAGGGCACCCAATGTTATCAAGCGGTATTGCCAACCAAAGAACATATTTGGCAGGTGCAGGTATGGTCACGAGAAAATCAGTTTTAGCAAAATTGATAGCGCTGAGTTATACGCCTGTGATAAGTGACCGTAGTGGAACTGCGCTAATTTCCGGCGGCGATGCCGAGTTGTGCCTTGCTGTAATGAGCATGGGGTATGATTTATTTTATGATGAAAAATTACAATTTACACATTTCATCACTGCGCCAAGATTGGAATGGGCTTATTGTGTACGTATGATGTCCGAAGGCCATGCGATTCCACAATTGTATTTGTTCTTATATCATTTTATTGAAACTTGTTTTAAAAATAATGAGGCTCCGGTCTTTACAATAGTATATAGAAAAATACGAAAGAGTATTTTTAAAAAATCTGTTAAAGGCTTATTTTATCAAAAACCTTTTTGGTTGCCTATTGTTTTTTTAATAAAAACTCAAACCGGTTCAAGAAAGGAAATTGCATTGAAAGCAAACCTTCAAAAACTAAAGTATATTGTAAGTCATAAAAAAGATTTGTCTAATGCTTTTGATTCAATCCATACATTTTATAAAAATCTATATCCGAATGCCCCCGTTGAAAAAACTATTTCACTGAATGCAAACACCAGGCTGCAACTACATGAAAACTGATTTGATTTCCATAGTTATGCCGGCATACAATATGGAAAAATTTATTGAAGAAAGTATTCAAAGTATATTGAAACAAACCATCCAAAACTGGGAATTAATTATTGTTGATGATGGGAGTACAGACAACACTAAAAAAATAATTGATGCATTTTTAAAATCAGAACCCCGCATTAAATATTTTTATGAAGATAATGGAAAACAGGGAAAAGCACGGAATACCGGCATTGCCAGGGCAAATGGAAATGTGATTGCTTTTTTGGATGCTGATGATTTATGGAAAAATGATTTTTTGGAAAAACAAATTGCATTGTTGGAATCTTCCCATGCTGATTTGGTATTTTCTGACATTCAATACATTAATGAATTTTCTGAATTGCTTCCCGAAATTCATTCAATGGAATTTAAAAAACTTAATGGCAATCATGGCATTTCCAAAATGCTCATTAAAAACCCAATTCCATTATCAACTGTTATGGTTTGGAAAAATGCTATTTTAACTGCCGGTGGTTTTAAAGAATCAACAAAACTCCAACATGGTGAAGATTATGAGTTATGGATTCAATTATTAATACATGGCTTTACGCTCCTGGGAAACAATGAAAATTTAGTATTGTACAGGAAACATCCTCAGCAAAGTACATTTATCAATGACTCCAAATATATTCAACGAATTGAGATCATCCAACGCATTCCGGTTTCCCAAGGCCTTGAAAGAGAAAAGCGGAAAGCAATTTCAAAATGGATGCTCCGGAAACTAGTTAATGAAAAAAATACAGGAAAAGACTCGTTGATTTCAGATGCATATTATATGCCTACTACTATAAAGAGAAATTTTTCACTGCTTGTTTGTAAAGTGTTTCATGCGGAGTTTTCAAGAAAAGTGATGTGTTTCATATCTGATTTATAGGAATATTAAAAGATGTATGGTTTCAAAAAAGAATAAAGGTATCTCCATCATTGTTTGTTGTTACAATAGTGAAAAAGTATTGCCTGAAACTTTCAAGCACCTGCTTAATCAAGACATCAAAGATGACTTGCCATGCGAATTAATTATTGTAAATAATAATTCGAGTGATCATACGGCCAATGTGGTGGAATCATTTTCCGTAGAACTTAGAAAAAAATTTTCTTTCACATTTACTAATGAAAAAAATCAGGGTTTAAGCCAGGCAAGGATGAGAGGAATTTCGATAGCTACGCGTGAGTTTATTTTATTCTGTGATGATGATAATCATTTAGACAGTAATTATATTTCAATGGCATATCAAATAATGATAGCATCGCCAAATATTGGAATTCTTGGAGGATTTGGTAAAGCGTCAACTGAAACCGGCAAGCCGTTTTGGTTTCATAAATATGAAAATGTTTATGCCATTGGTAAACAGGGAACACACTCCGGGATAGTGAATGGACGTAAATATTTATACGGTGCTGGTATGATTTTGCGTAAGGAAATTTTTGATCTACTCGAAAAAATTCAATTTCAACCATTACTTACAGATCGTAAAGGAAATAGGAGCTCCTCAGG
>CAYXHX010000272.1:0-3944 GCA_964464835.1 uncultured Chitinophagaceae bacterium
CAAATTCATTAATGCCAGTGCAAATAATAATGATAAAGGAATGGCAGAAGCCACAATTAAACCTGCACGAAGGTTTCCTAAAAATAAAATCAGTACCAATAATACAATCACAGCTCCTTCTATCAAATTTGTTTCAACCGTGGTGATGGCACGTTTTACCAAACTAGTTCTGTCCAAAAAAGCCTCTATTTCCACATCTGCGGGTAATGTTTTTTTGACAGATTCCATTTTTTCTTTTACAGCATTTACCACATCAGCGCTATTAGCGCCTTTCAGCATCATAACGATTCCACCCACTACTTCTTTTTCTCCATTGTACGTTACCGCGCCATACCGCATTGCACTGCCAAAATGTACTTCAGCAACATCCCTGATTAAAATCGGAATATTATTTACTTTTTTGATGACTGTATTGTTTATATCATCCATGGAAGCAATAAGCCCAATACCCCGTATGAAATAAGCATTTGGCTTTTTATCAATATAAGCGCCGCCGGTATTTTCATTATTTTTTTCCAATGCAGAAAAAATTTCAGCGATCGTTACATTCATGGCCTTTAAGCGATCTGGATTTAAGGCTACTTCATATTGTTTCAGTAAACCTCCAAAACTATTTACTTCTGCTACTCCGGGGATGCCGTAGAGTTGCCGGGCAACTATCCAATCCTGCATCGTTCGCAGTTCCATGGCAGAATATTTATTTTCAGATCCTTTCTTTGGATGAATGATGTACTGATAAATTTCTCCCAATCCTGTGCTAACAGGAGCAAGTTCAGGAGTGCCTAAACCTTTGGGGATATTTTCTACGGCTTCCTTTAATTTCTCATTTATTAACTGCCGCGCAAAATAAATATCCATATCATCTTTAAACACTACTGTTACCACGGATAATCCAAACCTTGATATTGAACGCAGTTCTTCCAAATCGGGAAGATTGGTAAGGCTTTGTTCAATTGGATAAGTTACAAATTGTTCTGTTTCCTGTGCAGCAAGGGTGGGTGTAAGTGTAATTACCTGTACCTGGTTATTGGTGATATCCGGTACAGCATCAATAGGCAGCTTCCCTGCACTCCATACACCCCAAACAATAAGTGCAAGCGTCATAAACGCAATGATGAGTTTATGTTTTATACTGAATTGAATTATTTTATAAATCATGTCTAAAGGCTTATTTTATATACATATGCAATTGCATTACAAACAGGCTGTAATTGTTAGATCAGGGAGACACCAATGTATCAATCCAATTAGTCGGATTTTTATAAATTGCCCGGAAATTTTCCCTTAAAGAAATTTTTATGCATGCAATTTTTCAATGGCTGCGATTGGTGCAAATTCCGAAGGTGAGAATTATGATAATTGAGGAGGCTGCCAAATATTAAAATATGCTTCAGTATGCAAGGCAAAATTGAAAAGAGGAAATTTTACCGATTGAAGAACAGGCTTGACCGTGAGTTTCTCAGAAGTGTAACTAAAAAATGTAGAAACTGCACAACAGGAACAAGTACAAAATGGTGTGCAGGTTTCAGTATTGTGATTATGTTCTGCGTGGCTATTGATAGCAGAAACATTTACTTCCGTCATTATGGAACACTCTTTACCGTCACCACAAGGGAGGCATGACATGTAAAGCATGAAGAAACCTAATATTGCAAATAAAAACTTCATCGGTTGCAAATATAATCAATCAGATGATTTTTGAAGTTAGTACTAAGAGAAATTCTTTTTAATAATCACCATAAAAAGATAAACCAAATATCAGCTTCTTGGGTAATTCCTGATCAGCTCAAATTTATACCCCTTCGCTTTTAAGCCATTTACCAGTTCAACTAATTTTTCCTTGTTTTCTTTTTTTGCAAACATCTGATCATGGCTTAATACAACAAGTTTGTGCGGAGAAAAACATTGGCCCGGATTATTCATGGCATTGTTGATCATGCGTAAAAGCTGCGGTACAGTTTGAATTGGTTCCCCATCATTGTAATGTTGCCATTCTATATCCCAGCCAAAAAGTGAATACCCGTTCTGATGCAGCAAATCTGCGGCTTCCTGTGACCGTGCTGCCGGATCATTTTTTTGACGATTGCCTACACGCCAGGTATTTCTTCCCGGTAAGCGTGCATCTTTATTTTGTAAGTGTAACAAAGCAGCGCTTTTATTAAAATCTTCCAGTACGCCTTCGGGATTCTGATAAAATAACCGGTAGCGGTTATTGGCGTGTGAATAGCTGTGGCTGGAGACTTGCAATAAGTTATCATTATAGGCGAGCAAAAAATTGTTTTGCATTTCTTTATCTGCCTGTGTATGTTTTCCAACCATAAACATGGTAGCCGGTATGGCCAATTTATTCATTACTTCCACTACGTTTTGAGTACCTATTAATGGCCCGTCATCAAAAGTGAGATAAATAATTTTTGTAGTATCTATGGATTGTGATTTTAATACAACAGTATCTTTTTCCTTAATTGCCGTATCCAAAGGTGTAATTGCCAATGTATCTACCGGCAATATAGAAATCGTATCCGCTGGTTGGGCAATAGACGAATTATTATTGCAGGAAAAAAAGCATGCAGCCAGAATAAACAATAGCAGGTTTTTCATATTAAAAAAATAAAGGACAAACATAGCATAAAATAGGTTTATAATTCCTGGATGATTGAAACAAATATATGATGATCACTCCAATGTCCTTACACCTTTCACACTATTCGCATCCGTGGCAAATAAATCGAGAACAATTACTTCATTCTTTCCTTTTTTCAGCCAGGGCGCCGGACAATATAAATGTTGCTGAGGGCCTATATTCCAATACCGGCCAAGGTTGTGGCCATTTACCCAAACAATCCCTTTCTGAAAATTTTGCATATCAATAAATGTATCGCCCAGGCTATCCAATGTAAAACTTCCATTAAAAAAGATGCCATTTCTATACCCTTGTGAAGAAGTTGGTTTCAATGCAGACACAAATTGATCATCAAGCGGCATGGGAAAAATTTCCCAATCCATTAATGTCATCCCATTGAGTTTTACGCGATCAGTAATTCCTTTCCGGTCGGTCATGTCTGAACCAAAATTGATCCTGCCCATTGCTTCTACTAAAATTTCTAAAACAGGATTATCCACATCAGATTTTGGAATATCTATTTTCCACCTGCCACCATCACGATAAACAGTATCCAATAATTTTCCATTTAAATAAACAAAAGCCAGGTCATGTGGTTCAGAGATTTCAAGTTTGCCACTTTTATGCCCGATCAATTTTGTCCTGTATAAAATCAATCCACTTTGCTGATCAAAATCTTCCATCGGTTTTGGTTGCGGTGATGCAATTCCTTTAGGCAAAACATTCCAAATGGAAGTATAGGGAGATAAAGTAAATGATGGGATTTCAATCGTTGGTATAGGTGCAGGAATTTCGGGCAATTTTTTATCTGAATAAGCGCCAATCAATTTTCGTAACATCATATATTTTGGAGTAGCCCTTCCCTGTTCATTGATGGGTGCATCATAGTCATAACTTGTAATATCCGGCTGATATGTTTTGCCGCCGCCATTGGCGCCCGCCCAAAAACCAAAATTGGTTCCGCCATGTATCACATAAAAGTTGAATGATTTTTTATTTTGCAATAAAAATTGAATTTCTTTTTTCAACTGGTTCGTATCCGGCCTTGCCCACTTTTCTCCCCAATGTGTCAACCACCCGGGATATGTTTCACTACTAAAAATCGGCACATTGGGATTAAATTTATCCGCTACACTAAAATCATTTTCATCACTGCCACTATCAAGCCCAATTGCAGCGCCGGCAACTGTTCCGGCTTCCAGCATATATGGTGTAGCGCCATCCGCAGTATAAAATGGCACATCAATGCCATTGTCAATCCACCATTGTTTTAAAGTTTTCAAATATAATAAATAATTGGTTTCAAAATAGGAAAGTTCGG
>CAYXHX010000273.1:0-3940 GCA_964464835.1 uncultured Chitinophagaceae bacterium
TAATAATAAAACTAGAGGTAATGCTAATATTAGAAAAAGAGAAGAATAATTATGCACAATTACAATAAAAACAATCATTTATGAAACAAAGGAAGAATAATCACTTTCCAATGCAAAACTTACTAAAGATATAATCCAATTGATCTTCGTGTGTAATCTCGCCGGTAATTTCTCCAAGATAGTGCAGGCAATTGCGGATGTCAAGCGCCACAAGGTCTCCAGGGATTTGTTGTGCGAGGCCTGTTTGGATTTCCTTTAATGATTGTTGCACTTTTTCTAAGGCTTCTACATGCCTTGCATTGGTCACAATGGTATTTTCTGTATTTATTTTTCCGCCAATAATTTTTTGCAACATTGCATCTTTTAATACATCAATATGTTTTCCCTTTTTTGCAGAAATCATTAAAAGCCCGGTACCTGAAAATTTATTTTCAAGATCTTGTTTTTGAAAGCCATCCATTTTATTGCCACAAAAAATAACGGATGCATTTTCTTTTTTTACTTCTTCTATTGTTGCTAAAACGGATGCTTTACTTTCTTGTGTTAAATCAAATAAATATAAGACAAGATCAGCTGCACGCATTTTTTCATAACTTCTTTCCACACCCATTGTTTCAATTACATCATTGCTATGTCGTAATCCTGCTGTATCCATCACACGAAAGGCAATTCCGCCTATATGCATCACTTCCTCAATAGTATCGCGCGTGGTACCGGCAATATCACTCACAAGTGCACGGTTTTCATTCAACAAATTATTCAGTAAAGTAGATTTCCCTGCATTCGGCTTTCCGGATATAGCTACCATTACCCCATTTTTAATGACATTGCCGAGGAGAAAAGAATCGTGTAAAGCCTTCACTGTTTCCGTGGCATCATTCAATAATTTCATCAATGCACTTCGGTCTGCGAATTCCACATCTTCTTCGGAGAAATCGAGTTCAAGTTCCATGAGTGCGGAAAATGTAAGTAACGATTCACGTATTTCTTTTAACTGATGGGAAAAGCCGCCACGCATGGTTTTCAATGCCGTGTTTTTAGCAGCTTCCGAATTACTCGCAATTAAATCTGCTACGGCTTCTGCCTGTGCAAGGTCTAATTTTCCATTCAAAAATGCACGCAATGTAAATTCTCCTGGCTTTGCAAGACGGGCGCCGTTTTCTATAACCGTTTCAATTATTTTTTGTTGGATAAATGGAGAACCATGACAGGAAATTTCAATACTATTTTCGCCTGTATAAGATGAAGGTGCTTTATAGATGCTCATCACTACTTCATCTATTTCTACGTCACCATACCTTAACATACCTACATGTAAAGTATGTGAGGCTTGTTCAGAAATTTTTTTGGATAAAAAAATAGCATCTGCTATTTCTAAAGCCCTGTCACCGCTTATGCGGATCATCGCAATAGCGCCAATTCCAGGAGGAGTAGCAATGGCTACTATGGTATCGTCCCATCCATCAATTTTTCCACGCATCCGTCAAATATAAGCTGCAAAGATATTCATATATCTGCCAGGAATTTTTTTCCTGGTGTAAGTGCCCTAAACATTTTCAGAATGTCAAAAAAAAATCCCGGCAATACTACCGGGATTATTAAGAATTCACATTTTTTTTAATCAGTCACCTGGAAAGTGATCGGTTGTTTTTGGCGATAAATTACATTCCGGCCATTTTGAATAGCAGGAGTCCAGTTTGGCCCTCTTTGAATAACACGAACTGCTTCTTCAGCAATACCATAACCCGGCTTATTCAATGCCTTCACTTCAGAAATTGTCCCGTCTTTACTTACAAGAAAAGAAACAACAACTGTATAATTTCCGGCAGGCGCTCCATTTTCCTGGGCTACTTCTCCACGTAAATTTCTTTGCAGGTATTTTACCCATGCATCATTGCCACCAGGGAATTTTGCTTCAATTTGTACGGTTTTAAATTCTTTATCATAATCTTCTTGTACTACTTTGGGCGCTTCTACAACACCGGTACCTTTTTCAACAGGTGGCGCTACTACATCTGTTTTTATTCCTTCCTGGTTTATCACACCTATTTTGGTATCTTCCAGTTCTTCCTGCTTGGGTGGTGGTTCAGTCACCTGTTCCTTTACGATTTTAGGCGGAGTAAATTGTTTGATTTCAATTTTCACTTCCTGTTTTGGTGGAGGTGGGGGCGGTGGTTCTACAGGTTTTTCTTTTTCCTTCACCTGAGTCAGGCTAACGTCTTCCACGAGCATTTTAACCGGCTCTTCTTTAGGGGCAGGTTTAATAAAGGAAAACACAGCCCATAGAATTGCAATACCAAGCATTGCAAGGACAGCAAATGTTATACGCCTATTATAAGTCTTGCGTAAATCATAAGCGCCATAATCTTTATTCCTTCCATCAAAAATGATATCGAGGACATCCGCTGATAATATTTTATTTGTTTCCATACACTTTTTTTAGTTAGATGCATTTTTATAATAAATACATACAATTATTTTGTTCCTGTGGCTGTATTGGGGTCTTCACCCTGGGTTGCCCGTATCAATTGGTCATCAGGATTGGAGATATCCACGAGTGCATATCTTTTCACCACATTGATAGACATTTCATCCAGGATATTCACCACGTTTTTATAAGTGGACTGATCATTTGGTTTTATCACCACCATGAATGTACTGTCTGTATTATTTTTCTTATCCATAATTACCTGGCGGATATCTTTAAAGTTGGAAGTTTTAAAGTTGGCGCCTTTTGGATCAAGCTGGCCTGTATAATAAAATACATTGTTGTCTTTACCAAGCAGGATTGTAAGCGCTGAATTTTCATTCAGTTTATTTTGCTGGTTAGGATCCTTTACATCTGCGGGCAAGTTCAGCTTAAAAGCTGTTGGCTGGCTCATAGATGTGGTAAATATGAAAAATGTGATGAGCAAAAATCCCAGGTCCACCATCGGTGTAAGGTCAACCCTTGTGGAAAGTTTTTTGCTTTTTTTGACGCCCGGCCCTTTTTTATGACCGCCGCCCGATGAGGTATCTAACTCTGCCATGATGCATTATTTTTATTGTCAGTAATTTAATTTATTCATCAGTCTTTACTTTCCCCGCCATATTTTCTTTCCAAAGATCTGAACCTTCCGGTACATTTTGTGGGTTGGTAACCATCTGGAATTTCAACAGGTCATTCTTTTTCAAAGCATCAATAATGTTTTTAAAAGAAGGATAAGTGGCAGTATTATCGCCCTTGAGCAACAGGTTGAGCTTCTGTCCCTGGTACACATCGTGAACTGCTTTCATCCATTCAATCATTTCATTATTGGCGGTATCTTTAATTGGAATGCCCGGCAAGGTTTTAGAATTCATTTTATCCTTCGGAATTTTTGCCTGTTGGCTGAGTTGTGAAAATGGAACACCGATAAAAGGCGCAGCTACAAGTGCATTGATATCACTTTCTGTAAGGCCAAGATTTTTATCTGAATTCACTGTATTTAAAATCTCTCTTTTATTTGCTTTATCTGTAGAGCCATCCCCGGTGGAAATATAGGCGTGCCCGTCTTTGTCCATAGATATCATTACAATATCATTTTCGGGGGCAATTTTGGAAGCCACAGATTTCGGTGTATTCACAGGCACAGCTTCCGAAGGTTTAAATTTTGTAGCAAGGATAAAGAAGGTAAGCAGCAGGAATGCCACGTCGCACATGGCAGTCATGTCCACAATAGTACTTTTCCTGGCAATTTTGGGTCTTCCCATTTTTTATAATTTTTTGTCGTCAGGTAATGAGATGCATCCGCTTTGTAATTCCACAAATTATTATTTATAATTTGCGGCAAAGCTTTGAGTGAGTGTAAATCCGGATTCATCAATACCATAGGTGATGCCATCAATACGGGTTGTGAATATGTTGTAAAACACAATCGCAATAGCAGATGTGCCGATACCCAATGCGGTATTATATAAA
>CAYXHX010000274.1:0-3939 GCA_964464835.1 uncultured Chitinophagaceae bacterium
TCCATTGTCATATACCTGTTGTCGGTTTCATCTCCGCCCATGTCGTCTTTACGGGTAATAAGGCCTTGTAAGTATGCCAATTCTTTTTTGGCTGCTTCCAATTTTTTCATAATTAATTCCCTGAATTCATTGAGTTCGGCATCCGTATAACGAACAAGCAATTCATTGGATCTTTCTTCATTTCTTTTTTCCAATGGAGTGTATCCGGGTTTGTAGGGCACACTTGTTTTAACCGAAGTTTTCGGGATTTTTACCTCTTTAAGTGCTTCTGCTTTATTGGATTTTTTAGGAATTGTTTTTATTGGGCCATTGTCTTTTTCCGGTACTACCTGTTTGGAACTTTCTTTTTTTGATGCCGGTTTTGACGAAGGAGTAATTACTTTTGTTAAAGGTTTAGTATGTTGTTCTTTTACAGGCAAAGGTTTTGTAGCAACTTTCACTGTTTTTGAAACAGGTTTTGCTTTACTTACTGCGATTGGTTTTTCTGTTTTTGAAACAGATTTCTTTGTTGGTGCCGATTTTACGGAAGCTGACTTTTTTGAAACGTGTTTTTTATCTGCAACAGGTTTTACTGTTACCTTTTTTGTTGCGGGTTTAGGGCTAACCTTTTTACTCTCAACTTTTTTGTTGGGAGCTTGCGGTTTTAAAGCAGGCTTTTTAGAAACTGCTTTTGCTACAGGTTTTTTTGCAGCAGGCTTAACTGGTGCTTTTTTTGTGGGTGTTTTCTTCATCGTTTCTTTTTTTTGTATGATGGCCTTTTTGGGGTTAGCTTTTACTGCTTTTTTAGGCGTATTTTTTTTTGTAGCCATAGTTTAAGGATTTAAGCTATTTTATTTACTTCTACTTTTAATGAAGTTTCATTTACATCAATTTGAATACCATTAACAATTTCGGGCACCAATAAAAGTTCAGTTGCCAAAATTTCTGCGCAAATATAGTTGTTAAATTGAATAATTGCAGGCTTTATTAATGTGTTTGCAGATAGTTTTACAATAATATGATCTGTAAGTGCAAAACCCATTTCTTTCCGGACATTTTGAATACGGTTAATGAATTCCCGGGCCGTTCCTTCATTGATTAATTCATCATTTAAAGTGATATCGAGTGCAACCGTTAGGCTGCCTTTTGAAGCAATCTTCCACCCAGGAATATCGTCGGCAGTTATTTCTACATCGTCCAGGGTAATCAGGATATTTTCATCCTCTATTACAAGAACAATTTTGCCATTTTTTTCCAGGGAAGTAATTTGTTCCTGGCTTAATTCACCAATTGCTAATGCGGCGGCTTTCATTTTCTTGCCCAATTTTGAACCGAGGGTTTTATAATTGGCTTTAATTTTTTTTGCAATAGCACCTTCTGTAGAAGAAATATATTCCACCTCTTTTACATTCACCTCAGATTTGATTAGTTCCTCCACTTTTTGCAATTGGCTTTTTTCTGCTTCGCTATAAATAGGGATTAAAATTTTTTGTAAAGGCTGCCGCACTTTTATCCCGGCTTTTTTGCGGATGGACAAAATAAGTGAGCAAATATCCTGTGCCATTTGCATCCTCTCTTCCAGGTTTTCATCAATTGCTGAAATGTTTGCTTTTGGAAAATCGGTATGATGAATAGAACTTACCGGTGATAAATTTGTTACAGAATTCAATATACTAAAAATTTCATCAGGGAAAAATGGAGACACAGGCGCCATTAATTTCAAAATAGTTTCGAGGCATTCATACAATGTCTGGTATGCAGCAATTTTATCCTGTTCATAATCTCCTTTCCAAAAACGGCGGCGGCACAAACGTACATACCAGTTACTTAAATCTTCCGTAGTAAAATATTCTATGGCGCGGGCAGCAATAGTAGGTTCATATTCATCAAAAGCTTTTACAACTTTTCGAATTAAACTATTCAATGCAGACAATATCCATTGATCTATTTCAGGCCTATCATGAACAGGGATATATTTTTCTTTAAAAGTAAAATTATCAACGTTGGCATAGAGTACAAAAAACTGGTAGGTGTTAAATAAAGTCCCGAAAAATTTTCTCTGTACTTCTTCAATACCCGAAACATCAAAGCGTAAATTATCCCAGGGTGAAGCATTGGAAATAAAATACCAGCGTGTAGCATCAGCGCCATATTTGTAAATTGTTGCAAATGGATCTACTACATTTCCCAGGCGTTTGCTCATTTTATTCCCATTCTTATCCAATACAAGCCCATTTGAAATGACGGTTTTATAAGCTATCCCCGAATATTTTTTTTCAACATCATTTTTAGAAAGGCCTGACTTGATTAAAACTTCATGTACAGATTCTTTCATTAATGAAGCCAATGCATGTAAAGTATAAAACCAACCCCGCGTTTGATCCACGCCTTCCGCAATAAAATCGGCAGGATAAGATTTGGAAAATATGTCTATATTTTCAAATGGAAAATGCCATTGTGCATATGGCATTGCACCGCTATCAAACCATACATCAACCAGGTCTGGCACGCGTTTCATGGGCGCACCTGTTTTAGAAACTAAAATAATTTCATCTACAAAAGGTTTATGTAAATCAAGAATTCCGCTATGTAAATAATTTTGGTTAATGCCTTCACCTAAAACTTTATTGGCTTTAATTATTTCTTCATTCAACGCATCAATAGATCCAATACATATTTCTTCAGTGCGATCTTCCGTACGCCAGATGGGCAGTGGGGTACCCCAAAACCTGCTACGGCTTAAGTTCCAATCTACCATATTTTCCAGCCAGTTACCAAAGCGGCCTTCGCCGGTAGAAGCCGGTTTCCATTGTATGGTTTTATTCAATTCAATCATCCTGTCTTTTAATGCAGTCGTTTTAATAAACCATGCATCGAGCGGGTAATATAAAATAGGCTTATCTGTTCTCCAGCAATGGGGGTAACTATGTTCAAATTTTTCAATTTTAAAAGCCAGGCCTTCTTTTTTTAATTTCACGGCAATGTCCACATTCACATCGGCATATGAAGGATCATCTTTATAATTTTTTACATAGCGGTTGCTAAATTCACCCACGCCTTGTATAAATTTCCCTTCTTTATCAACCATTGTTAAAATACCCGTATTATTTTTTTGGCCGGTTTTGAAATCATCTGCTCCAAAAGCCGGTGCAGTATGCACAATGCCGGTTCCATCTTCTGTAGTTACATAATCTCCTGCAAGAACACGAAAGGGTTTTGCACCAGGTGTATTTTCTATTATTTTTTCCAGGTTATTTGCTTCAAAAGATAATAATTGTTCATATTGAAGGCCGGACAATTCATTCCCTTTAAACGTACTTAATATTTTCCATGGAATAATTTTATCACCTTCTTTGAATGTTGAAAAATCAGCATTCTTTCCTTCAATAGAAAAATAATTGGGTAGTAATTTTTCCGCGAGAATCACATTACATGGCTGATGTGTGTAAGGATTAAATGTAGAAACGAGTACATAATTTATCCCCGGCCCAACTGCCAATGCAAGATTGGATGGAAGTGTCCAGGGTGTGGTGGTCCATGCCAGGAAAAATACATTTTCTATATTTTTCCCACTATTGGCATCAAGTGTATTTCTAATGTTTGTAAAAGCAGGATGATTATTATTTTTTTCGTTACCGCTCAAACGAAACATCACCGTAGCGCTTGTGTCTTTTACATCTTTATAAGTCCCGGGTTGGTTCAGTTCGTGGCTTGAAAGCCCCGTGCCTGCTGCAGGTGAATATGGCTGAATGCTTACACTTTGATATAGGAGGCCTTTTTTAAATAATTCACTCAACATCCACCAAAGGGTTTCAATATATTTGTTTTCAAAAGTAATATAGGGATTTTTCAAATCAACCCAATACCCCATGATGCGGGTAAGTTCGTCCCATTTATCTTTATAGCGGAGTACTGCCTCACGGCATTTCTGATTATAATCTTCAACTGAAATTTTTTCTC
>CAYXHX010000275.1:0-1089 GCA_964464835.1 uncultured Chitinophagaceae bacterium
AAAATATTGGCGCTTTGGTTTCACCATTTTTTTTCTTTTCTTGTATACCATTATTGCCTGGTTTATCAATACAAAAATGAATGCAGATACCATGTTTTTTCAACCGGAAAATAAAATTTTTGCCGGGGTTGCAGAGAATAAAATAGCGGAAGGGAAATTAATAATTGGTGTAGAAATAAATAATGAGTCAAAGGCTTATCCCATAGAAATTATCGGTTATCACCATCAGGTGCGTGATATTGTTGGGGGAAAAGAAATTATGGTTACCTATTGCACTGTTTGCAGAACGGGTCGTGTATTTGATCCGGTTATAAATGGACATTCAGAAAATTTCCGTTTGGTAGGAATGGATCATTTTAATGCAATGTTTGAAGATGAAAGCACGGGTAGTTGGTGGCGACAAGCAACGGGGGAAGCCATCACTGGAAAATTAAAAGGAACAAAACTTACTGAAATAAATTCAGAACAAATGACCTTGGCAGCATGGATAAGAAAATATCCGCAAACAAAAATTATGCAGCCTGATACCTTATTTTTAAAACAGTATGCAGACCTCAGCGGATTTGATGAAGGCACAATAAACAGCGATCTCGAACAACGGGATGAAAATGCTTTTCAATTTAAATCATGGGTTGTTGCAATTAATATTAATTCAAAGTCCAAAGCATATGACTGGAATTATCTTCTTGAGAAAAAGGTAATTAATGATGAGTTTGAAGGGACGCCCGTTTCATTGGTGATTGAAAATGACAATAAAAGTTTTCATGTTTGGAGCAGAAAAGTTGACAATGAAATTTTACAATTTGTACCTGATGAAAGCGGTAATTATTTTCGCGATACCAATACTAATTCAGTCTGGAATTATGATGGAAATTGTACGGAAGGCGTTTATATAGGGAAACAATTAATTCCTATAAAATCGAGTCAGGAATTTTATCACGCATGGCAACAATTTAATCCGGAAGGAGTGAGTTATAAGATTAAATAAACATCTGAGATTGCTTTTGTCAATTATCTATTTACCTGTAAGCAACTCCTGATAACTATCGGCATTTACCGGATCCAATCTAATTAAATAGGATATGCCTT
>CAYXHX010000275.1:1099-3910 GCA_964464835.1 uncultured Chitinophagaceae bacterium
CTGCAGGTGCGGCCTTTGAATAAATACCGAGTAATTCATCACTCTTCGCACTGAAAAAAAGTTGCATCACCATACTGTTTGGCTGCGTGCGATTTACATTATCTAATGTTTGAAGCGACTTAGTAATGGTAGAAACAGGTTTGATCTGGTCGTTATACATATTATCAAGTCCCTGACGATGGTATTGATAAAAAACATCCCTTACCACAGAAAATTTCGCATCCATTAAATTATTTATATACCAATACCTGTTTCTTGTTCCGTCATAACTTTTCCAGCCTTTGAAATCGCTGTTCGAAGCCTGATTAACGATGGTCTGGGCTTTTAAAAAATATTTATCTCCACCTTTTAATGCAAATGAATCATAATCCAAACCGATAATAATATATGCATAATAAGCCAACATGGCAGTCAGATTATTGGTGTATTGATTTTCGTTGAATTCCAATGGTTGATATTCCGAATAAATAAATTCAAAATCTTTGTCCTGAAAATTAAATAAAGTGGAATTATAATCAGAACCAAAAACAGGGCGACGCGAAACAATACTTGTTTGCGCTCTGAATCTATCACTGGAGAGTTCTTCGGTAATTGAAATTAATATCTGACATTCAATTCTTTCCTCAGGAAGAAAAACATCATCTGTCCATTTGCGCGTATTCATAAATTCGAAAATCGCAGTTTCCAGAGTTTTAAATATTTTAGGATCTGTTTGAGTAACTTTTTCCGCATTAATAGTTACGGCACAATTTATTTCCTGTGCAAATAATTGCGACCCGAAAAAAACAAAAGATAGTATAATAAATATTTTACGCATGGGTCATTTTTATAATTTGGTTAACGATATCCTGAGCTACTTCTTTTTTACTCTTTAATTCAAAGTTAATCAGATTTTTATTCTTGTCCAATATCGATATTTTGTTCGAATCGTGCTGAAATCCTGCTCCGGCATCCTCTAACGTATTAAGGATGATCATATCCAGTTGCTTCTCATTCAATTTTTTCTCCGCATTTACCAATCCGTTGTTTGTTTCCAGTGCAAACCCAACCACCAATTGTTTCGGATCTTTTATCAAAGCCATTTCCTTCAAAATATCCACCGTTCTTTTTAGGTGCAAAACCATGCCGTTTTTATTTTAAGCGGTTTTTTTAATTTTTTCAGCCGCGGGATCCTTCGGTGTAAAATCTGCAACAGCTGCAGCACTTATAAAAATATCACTTAATGGAAACTCCCTGGCACATGCACTTAACATTTGTTCAGCATTTGTTACTGCAATTTTTTTGATAGAAACTTCATTGGTGGTAACCTGAACAGGACCGTGCACTAAAGTAACTTCTGCACCCGCATCTGCTAAACATTCGGCCAATGCAAAACCCATTTTCCCCGACGAATAATTCCCTATGAAACGAACCGGATCTATGGCTTCGTATGTGGGTCCCGCAGTTATTAAAACCTTTTTTCCTGCTAATGGTCTTACTGCTGTAGAAAAGAATTTATGTAATTGATTAACAATATTTTCGGGTTCGGGCATTCTGCCTTCGCCATGCAGACCGCTGGCTAATTCACCGCTTTCAGGTTGTAAAATAATATTGCCATTTTTAGTTAGAGTATCAATATTATTTTGAGTTGCCGGATGTTTCCACATATCCAAATCCATGGCCGGCGCGAGCATAACCTTGCAGCGAGCGGATAAATAGGTTGCCAATAAAAAATTATCTGCAATTCCTGAAGCCATTTTTGCGATGGTATTTGCAGTTGCAGGAGCTATTAAAAATAGATCCGGCCATAAACCTGCTGAAACATGATTGTTCCACGTTCCATCATTTGCATTATAAAAATCAACTGCTACTGGATTTTTTGAAAGGGTGGAAAAAGTTAAGACCCCGATAAACGCTTTCGCATCCGGGGTCATAATTATTTTAACCTCTGCACCTTCCTTAATTAATGATCTGGTAAGATGAGCGCATTTGTAAGCGGAAATTCCTCCGCACACACCTAACAGAATTTTTTTGCCCGCTAAGGACATTATTTTACTTCTTTTACTTCCTTTATTTCAGCAATAGGAGCAGCAGTTTCACGTTCGCGCCAGTATAATTTTTCTTCTAAAAATTCATCTAATGCCACAATTGTTGCCTTAGGTAATTTTTCATAGAACCTGGAGATCTCGATCTGTTCGCGATTTTCAAATACTTCTTCCAAATTGTCCTGATGGGTTGCAAATTCTTCCAGCTTGCTGTGTAATTCAGTGCGGATCAACTGTGTGATCTGCTCCGAACGTTTAGAGATCATATGAATGGATTGATAGATATTTCCGGAAACATTCTGGATATCTTTCAAACTTTGCACCTCTATTTGCGGTGATAATTGCGTATTAATTTTCTTTAGTGAACTCATTACAATCTATTTTATAAGTATTTATTTCGGTTAATGCTTTTTGTTTAAGGGATATACTTCTTTCGTATAATGATTTGGCCTGATCAGCTTTTTTGCTTTGGGGATATTGAGATATAAATTCCTGATAACTGTCTATTGCCTTATCATAACGTTCTTCTTTACGGCAAACCACACTTTGTCCTGCATAATTAAAGTAACTGCTTACGATCTTAAATCCTATTTCTTCTGCATCTCTCGTATCAGGAAATTGCAATAAAACATTATTAAAGGTGATAGCTGCTGCCTGATAATCCTCCGTTGCATAATAAAGTTCCGCACTATAGATCAGTTTTTCTTCCAATTTAGCCCTGAGCGTATCCATATATGCATTTGCCTGAGGACCAAGTGAACTTTTAGGGTATACATCAATAAAATAT
>CAYXHX010000276.1:0-3869 GCA_964464835.1 uncultured Chitinophagaceae bacterium
AAAAGCCACAAACATACTGAGTGGTACGGATAAAGCCACAAAAAATGCATTGACCACACCCATAAAAAACATTAGGACAATTAATACAAGCACAAAACCAATAACGATTGAATTCACCAGGTCATTAAAAGATGTTCTTGTAGCAATACTCTGATCACCTGTAACAACTATATTTAAATCTTTGGGAAAAACTGTTCCATGCATTTCATCCACCGTCTGTTTTACCTTGTCTGAAGTTTCAATCAGGTTTTCACCGGCACGCTTGATAATATTTAAAGTAATTACATTTTGCCCATTTAATCGTGCGTAACTTTCCCGCGTTTTAATGGTATCTTTTATACTGGCAATGTCTTTTAGATAAATTGGCTGTCCATTAAAATTGCGAACAATAATTTGTTGTATATCATACACATCTTTAAACTGCCCTTTGAGTTGCAGGTTTCGTTGCATATTTCCGATATCAATAAGCCCACCGGAAATGTCCAGGTTTTCATTTGCCACTGCTTGTGCAATATCATTGAATGTAATGCCCGCACTTTGCATCAGGTAATTATTTACATTGATCTGAAATTCACGCTCGGGCGCACCTACAAGATCTACCCGGCTGAGCTCAGGCAATTCTTCCAATTTATCTTTCAGGTCATCGGCATATTTTTTAAGTTGCATCAAATCATAATCCCCGCTCACATTCACGTACATTATCGGCTGATCAGAAAAACTTACTTCCAGTACATTGGGTTCCTGCGTGAGATCTGTAGGTAAATCCGTCTTCGCTTTATCAACTGCATCTTTAACCTTTTGCAAAGCCACATCTGTTTTTACGTCAGTATTAAATTCTACTGTAATTGCAGAAAAATCCTGTTGAGATGTGCTTGTGGTTTTATTGATTTTTGCCCCGGTAATACCTTTAATTTGTTTTTCAATGGGCTTGGTCACCAGGTTTTCAATATCCTTAGGAGAATTTCCTACATAAATAGTTTGAACAAAAATTGTTGGGATAACAATATCAGGAAATTGTTCTTTGGGTAAAGTTATAAACTGGAAAATACCTGCCAGGCTAAGAAATAAAATCAGCAGGTAAATAGAAGTCCTGTTATGAATACTCCAGGTAGTAGGTTTGAATTCTTTAAATCCTTCCTTTTTAATATTTTCATTCATATGCCGGTATTAATAGGTCTCTGTTACTTTTAAAAGCAATCATTTACATTTCATATCAAAGTGTGGATATAGCTTGCCCTTCATATAATCCCTGATAACCTTCTGAGATAATTTTATCCCCCACTTGCAGCCCGGATAAGATTTCTATTTTTCCATTATACAACTGTCCAATCTGTACAGGCTTTTTATGGGCGACCATTTTTCCGTTTTGCATTTCAGCAACCAAGACAAATTTTCCTTCCTGGTCATTTTGAATTGTATTTAAAGGAACAGTTATTGCATTTTTTGATTCATAATCTTTTATACTTACTAGTGCAACCTGATTGGGCCGAAGGTTTTTATCAGTCGGAAGATTAGCTTCTATATAAAAAGCCCTTGTATTGGGGTCAATGGTTTTTCCTTCGAGTGTAATTTTAGTGTGAAAAGTTTTATCAATGTCCGGCAATTTCACGATGATCTCATTTCCAACACCTACTTTCTCCAGGTAATTCTCCGGTACATTTGTAGTAGCTTTTAAATCAGTATTATTGACAATTTCTATCTGTGGCAATTGGCCTGCCATGCCTGTAAACAATTCACCAACACGAATGTTTACCTGGTCAGCCACACCTGAAACATCTGCATATATATAGGTCTGATCACGTTGTTCTTTGAGCGTAGCTATTTGATCTTTTAATTGATCCACGCCAAGTTTTGCCTGGTTTAATTGTAATTCTGTGCCAATTTGCTGGTCCCAAAGATTTTTTTGACGGCGGTATAAATCCTCGGCAAACTTTAATTGTGTTTGTAATTGCTGTAAATTTTTTTCAAAAACACCATCATCCAATTTTAATAAAAGCTGCCCTTTTCTTACATAATCCCCTTTCTTTACATATATCGCTTTTACGAGCCCGCCAACTCCATTGCGTGGCGCTACATAGGAAATATTTTGTGATTCAATTTTTCCCTGCAAGTCAATATAATGTTCAAATTCTGAAGTAGAAATTGTATCAAGAACTACAAGTTTTGTTTGAACAGGTTGTGCATTACTATCCAGTTTATCTATTTCAGCCTGCAATGCAGCAATATCCGCAGTAAGTTTTTCCTGTTGTTTTTTCAGGTCCTCCATTTTTGCTTTCTTTGCTGCAAGGCCATTATCCGGTTTACTGCCACAGGCACCAAGAAAAAAAAGTGCCGCTATCAAAATAGGTTTTAATAATTGCTTCATCTGATTGAATTTAATTGTACTGGTGTTTTTATTTTTTATAAAGTGCCTGTTGCTTTTTGAAAATCAATTTTTGCAATGATGGCATTATACAATGCATTGATATAATTGCTTTGTGCGACTCTTAAATCAGCTTGCGCATTTGTAATTTCCGTAGTTGAACCTGTGCCTATTTCATATTTCTTCTTCGCCTGGTTATACACGCTTTCCGCGAGTTCCATATTTGTTTTTTGCAGATCCATTGAAGCCACGGCATTCTGATAATTATTGGTTGCCTGTACGATATCATTGTCTATTGATTGTTTGAGGCTTTCAATTTGATTCTCGGTTTGTTCCAATTCCAATTGTGATTTCCGGATATTGGCTGCTTTTGCAAACCCATCAAAAATGGGAATATTAATATTCAACCCAATAAATGATCCTGTAAACCAATCGCCTCTTCCAAAAAAATCAAAACTGTTTCGTTGCGCGGATTTTGAATAAGAAGCAGATAAACTTACTGTAGGTATCCTGGACAATTTATACCTGCGGATATTGAATTCACCCAATTTTTTTGATACCTGCAGGAATTGATAATCCGGTCTATTGCTGTAAGAAAAATTTCCTTCATTTAATAACCTATCCTTAATCATATCATCTGTAACAGAATCCTTTAAAGTGAGTGAATCATGAATAGGCATTCCCATTAAAAGTTTTAAACCATAATAACCATTACTGATGACATTCAGCAAATTTGATTTTTCAGTTTTCAGGTTATTCAACTGAACAGTTGCTTTATCCACATCCAATTTTTCCTGGAAGCCATTTTGGTATAATATCTTTATATCGTGCAGCAGTTTTTCAGCTCTTGCAATATTCGCATCCAATTGTGCGGTTTGCGTTTTACTTGCTGAAAGCTGGTAATACAATTTGTAAATATTTACACGGATACTTTCTTTGGTAACATCTACATTCTTTGATTTGAAATCCAGCAATGTTTGCTCAGCCTGTAATGCAACAAATAATTGGCCATCGAACAGAATTTGATTCAGGCTAATTCCGGCATTGGCATTCCATTTCGTTCCGAATGCAGCTTGTATAAAACCATAATCTGCCGGCGCTACTATTGGATTTCCATTTCCATCTTTAACCCCCTGGTCAATCAATACACCATAGGTTGCTGCTGCAATAAAATTTGGAAAACTTTGTACGGAAACATTTGGATTATAAGTTGACCCAAGGCTACCATTGATCTGGGGAAATGCAGCAGATTTTACATTCCTGTTTACCTGTTCCTGAATTTTATAATCCAACAAAGCATTTTTTACCTGCACATTATTCATTTCCGCATATGCTACACATTCCTTTACAGAAAATGTATGAATAGCCGGGAGGGAATCCGTTTGCGAATGGGCCTGCAAAAAAAAGGTGAACAGGGATATTCCTGTTATTCCTAAATAGCGTTTCATATAGGTTGCATATTTTCTTGTTTCGCAATAAAATCTTCAATCAAAATTTTACCTTTTTC
>CAYXHX010000277.1:0-2221 GCA_964464835.1 uncultured Chitinophagaceae bacterium
GCGTGATTTTGTAGTGCCTTCCAGGATGAATGAAGGCGAGTTTTATGCATTGCCACAATCCCCGCAAACCTTTAAGCAATTGTTGATGGTAAGTGGTTATGATCGTTATTTTCAAATTGTAAAATGCTTTCGTGATGAGGACCTGCGCGCAGACAGGCAACCCGAATTTACACAAATAGATTGCGAAATGTCCTTTATAGAACAGGAAGATGTTTTGCACACTTTCGAAAATATGGTGAAGCAAGTGTTCAAAGATGTGAAGGATTTGGAGTACGAAGAACCGATTGCAAGAATGAGTTGGGAAGATGCAATGTGGCGATATGGAATTGATAAACCGGATATTCGTTTTGATATGGAGTTGACCAATATTAAAACGGTATTCCAAAAAAATAACAGCAAAACTTATACGGAACTCATTGCCGGCGCAGGTTTCCCTGTTTTTGACAATGCAGAAACCGTAATAGCCGTTGTTGCACCCGAGTGTGGTTTTTATACGCGCAAACAAACAGATGAACTTACCGAATGGGTGAAACGCCCGCAAATAGGTATGCAAGGCTTGGTTTTTATAAAATGTAATCCGGATGGTAGTTTTAAAAGTAGTGCAGATAAATTTTTTGATGAAAAGAAATTGGATGCCATAGCCAATGCTTGTGGTGCAAGACCTGGTGATTTGATTTTAATGCTTGCGGGTAAAGAAGAGAAAACACGAAAAGCTGCAGGTGAATTGCGTATTGAAATGGCCAAAAGATTGAACCTTAGAAATAAAGACACGTTCAAATTATTATGGATCGTGGATTTCCCCCTGTTTGAATATGATGATACATCCAATCGTTGGGTAGCCCGCCACCACCCGTTTACAGCGCCGAAGAAAGAACAAATTGAAGAGATGTTACTCAATGATCCATTCATCAAAGATGCGGAAAACTATTTGTCACATCCCTATGCAGGCATCAAAGCCAATGCGTATGATTTGGTGTTGAACGGGAATGAAATTGGTGGTGGTTCAATACGGATTTTTCAAAAAGATTTGCAGGAAAAAATGTTTGCTGCATTAGGCATGGGAAAAGAAGAAGCCATGCAAAAGTTTGGTTTTTTGCTCCATGCATTTGAGTATGGAGCGCCACCGCATGGTGGAATTGCCTTTGGCCTTGACAGGCTTTGTTCGATACTTGGAGGCAGTGAAAGTATCCGCGATTTTATAGCATTTCCCAAAAACAATAGTGGCCGTGATGTGATGCTCGATGCGCCGTCCAAATTAGATGAAGAACAATTGAAAGAGTTGAATTTAAAATTGAGGGACAATTAATTTTCTTCAACTATAAAAGTTATTCTGAATGAGCAAGTATCCAATGAAAAATTATCTCCTTTACCGCATTACCGGGTTCATCATCAATTTTGTTTCTATCATCATTGCCATTAACCTGTTGCTTTCTATTCCCTTATTATTGTCGCAACCTTTTTTCCTGTTATTCTTTTTTATTTTATTGTGCGTGGTTTTATATGCATGGTTTGCCAATTCATTTTTAAAAAAAATAATTATTTTAAAACAACCCGTTAAAAAGAAAATGAAAGAATGGTTGCTGGTAAATGCATTGGTATCTTTCATTTTTTCGCTCATCATATTGATACCGGGAATAGCATTACTTTTCAACCCCGATCCTTTTTTCAAAAACCTGGAAATTTTTATAAAAAATTCAGGTGCAGGCTCCATCGGAATAAGTAATGAAGAAATAAAAAAAGTGGCTTTGGCAGAACTCTGGTTTCTAGTAATTTTTTGTTTAATACTTTCTCTTCATATCATTTGGACATACCGGTTGGTAAAAAAGAATGCTGCGAATTTCACTGATGAAGATTAATTTGATGTACTTATAAGATTTACATTCCTTGTAAGAAATAAATATGTACCTTAATCTTTCAAAATTGAATTCATGCCCCATCTACCAACAGGTACAATTCCATTAGCAGAACGTCTCAGGCCATCCAGTTTAGATGAATTAATCGGCCAGGAGCATCTTACCGGGAAAGGTGGGATACTGCGAATTGCAATTGAACAAAATAAAATACCATCCATTATTTTATGGGGCCCGCCCGGAGTGGGTAAAACAACAATCGCTCATATCATAGCAAAAACTTTGGATGTTCCCTACTATCAACTAAGCGCAATCAGCAGCGGCGTAAAAGATGTGCGTGAAGTGATTGAACTTGCTAAAAAACAAACAGG
>CAYXHX010000277.1:2231-3868 GCA_964464835.1 uncultured Chitinophagaceae bacterium
CTTCAATAAAGGCCAGCAGGATGCATTGCTTGGCGCAGTTGAAAAGGGGATTATTACTTTAATCGGTGCTACAACAGAAAATCCTTCCTTCGAAGTGAATGCTGCATTGCTCAGCAGATGCCAGGTTTTTATTTTAAAACCATTGGATGAAAAATCTTTGGAAAAATTATTAAAAACTGCTTTGGAAAAAGATGAAACGCTAAAAAATATTTCTCCAAAAATAAAGGAGGCATCCGCGTTAATTAATATTTCAGGAGGCGATGCGAGGAAATTATTAAACCTCCTTCAATTAACTATAGATTTTAGTGGGAATGAAAATGGTTCAAAAAATCAGCCGGTCATCACGGATGAATTAGTCATGCGTGCTGCTCAAACAAAAGTTGCGTTGTATGATAAAAAAGGTGAACAACATTATGATATCATTTCTGCCTTTATAAAAAGTATGCGTGGCTCTGATCCAAACGGCGCGGTGTATTGGCTGGCAAGAATGATTGAAGGTGGTGAAGATGTAAAATTTATAGCCCGGCGGATGGTCATTTTTGCAAGTGAAGATATTGGCAATGCCAATCCCAATGCATTGTTGCTGGCAAATGCCTGTTTTGATTCAGTGCATAAAATTGGTTATCCCGAATCGAGAATTATTTTATCACAATGTGCAATTTATCTTGCATCCTCAGTAAAAAGCAATGCAGCTTATAAAGCAATTGGGGCTGCGTTAGACGCTGTTCAATCAACAGGTGATTTGCCCGTGCCATTGCATATCCGAAATGCGCCAACCGGTTTGATGAAAGAAATGGGATATGGAAAAAATTATCAATATGCGCATTCTTTTGAAGGCAATTTTTCACCACAAGAATATTTGCCTGAAAAGTTGAAAGGCACAGTTTTTTATAATCCGCAAAATAACCCGAGGGAATTGGAAACAAGGAATTTTTTAAAATCATTATGGAAAGATAAATATGGTTATTAAAAACCTGTTGGAGTTACAGATAGAATAGAAAGCGAAAATTTTGCCCTGTATTCCTCGAATTCCAAATTTACCTTATCTTCACGCCCAAAATTTTATTACATGAATACAGTTATTGTACCCGTTGACTTTTCGGGCACTTCCATGAATGCTGCGAAGTATGCCGCCAATTTATTAGTAGGCCATTATGGTGTAGAAATGATTTTATATCATGCGTATGAAAAAGAATCCGAAGCGGATAAATGCAATGCAGATTTGTTGCAATTAAAAGATGAATTATTCGCCAATAACCCGGTTAAAATAACAGTGTATTGCGAAATTGCCAGTGATTTTGTAGAAGAATTGGAGAAATTTGCGCGGCACAGGAAAGCAGATTTAGTGATTATGGGTATAACCGGGAAATCTGCATTAGCACAGGTTTTCATGGGAAGCAATACTTTAAAAATGGCAGAAACAAAAGCATGCCCGGTACTAATCGTTCCTGAAAATTGTACCTTTCATGATGTGAAAAATGTGATGCTGGCTTCTGATTTTAAACAAGTAAAAGCGACCACACCTTCGGGCCCAATTAAAAGTTTTTTAAAAACCTTCAAACCAAGTTTACATATTGTGAATGTGGATGAAAATCATTTTGTAGCCATTTCAGAAGAATATGAAAAAGAAAGAGAAG
>CAYXHX010000278.1:0-3838 GCA_964464835.1 uncultured Chitinophagaceae bacterium
ATTTTGTTACAAAGTTGTTTATTGCAACTGTATTTAAACTACATGTTCAGTTTCAGCAAAATATAAAAAATTCAGGGGGTTATTTATCTTGACTTTTGTAAAGTAATTACAAATAAATGGTAACAATTTAAGCATCATTTTTTCAAAAATTCTGAATAAATTTTTTTAATTGATTAAATCCATTAATTCCATAATCACGAAAAATGATTTTTCCTTTGGCATTCAACAAAATAAATCCAGGGAAATTTTGGATTCGGAATTTATCTACTAAATTCTGTGGATTATTATCATTTTGAGATACAAATATTTGCCTTTGTAATAATGGTGAATTTTGAAGATAATTTTTTACTCTTATTGTATCCTCATCGTAAGCAATACCCATGTATTGAATTTTATAATTGTGTTCTTGTATGAAATTTATGATTGAATCATGTAATTGCATACAGGGCCCACACCAGGTGCCCCAAAACTCCATTAATGTATATTTATTATTTAAAGAATAGGGTGATAAGATTTCTTCCGAGAATAAATTTTTTTCATGAAAATCATAAGAAAAAAAACCTGTTCTAAAGCCTTGCAAATTTTGATCATTGACGATTTGTTTAAGAAGAATAAAACTTCCATCTGCCGGTAAACTATCAATTTCAAAAAATTGATTTCCAATCTTTAAAGTATCATTGTATGAATAAATTGTTTCATTTCCATTAAAAGCACTAAATGATTTTTGAAAATAAAACTGCAAGTTTCTTTTATCACTTAAATTTATTCTAGGAAATAAATTTTGAACAATAAAACTGTAACTATTATTTTCTAATTTCAAGTCGCCTTTATAATAAATAGGTGAGCCTATGAAAATGCTAAACGAATCACGAAATGCGTCACCTGATTTCATACTAAAGTTGCCCAAGCAATTGTGAGGCACAATAAAAAGTGGTAATGTATCCAAATTTTTTACTGAAAATGAAACTACATCATCAACATTTATTGAATTGCAATTTTCTCTTTTTATAGCATCAATCGGGATGATTGGGTCATTTTGGAAATTGAAGTCAAAATTTTTATCGAAAATCACAATTATTTTTTGATCACTTGTTTTAGCTAACACATAATAAATATTTATTGAAGAATCTACAACCTTATATGGGATTTTGAGTTTAAAGACTTCATGTTTCAAAAAAAGCGATGTATCTAAAATATAATTGACTTGCTTATCAGGCTTCCCTGTAATACGCCCTGTATGTATTTCAGTCTTCAAAAGAGTTTTATTTAGAATGACTTTAAAATATGGAGTAGCATTTTGAGCCTTTAAATTTGTATTTAAAATGATAAGTATAAAACCAATAAACTGGAATAAATTTTTCATGTATTTAATTTAAAATGTGCAGCAAACAAAGTTTGCTGCACTTAATTAATGATTACTTGGCATCACAATGATAAACTTTTCCATCACATGTAATTGTACTATTTGGAGTACTTTTTGAACAATCTCCCGTAGGGCTACTACATGTAAATGCATTATTAGCACATCTAACGGTGCATGAGCCCGGATCTGCCGAACCACCCATTACATTTTTCATTTGATCCCGTGTTAAATCTTTCATTTTATAAAATTTTAATTTTTAGTTACAAGGTTGTTTATTGTAACTGTTTTTATTTAAAACTGGTAACAACCAAATTATATGTTGCGCACCATACAATTTACCGATTTTTTATTTTCAAGCGACCAATTTATTTTTTGACTGAATTATTATTGATAATTGCGGTATTAAAATTTCCAAATCCGTTAAACTATACCTACCTGGCAATTTTCTTCCATTAATAAAAAAAGTTGGCGTAAAAGCTATTTTATGTTTTTCCATCCATGCCTGGTGTTGCTGTATTCTTTCGCTAACATCAATTGAACGATCCGGCTTCCATTTACTAAACCATTTTTCAAAATTCATTGAGGCAAACCATTCTGTAAGCATTTCTTGCAACATATCCTTATTATCTATTTCAGCAGTTTTTTGTAAGATGGCATTTGTTGCAATTGTACGTTTATCATTTCCATTTTCGGCATTGCACAGCAACCGAACCTGCACCATTATCTTACCTTTATATTGTTGCAATAAATGATCTAATTGTTCATGTGCTTTGGCACATGGCCAGCAATAAGGGTTGCAAGCAATAGTTATTTGCATTGGCGCTTCTTCATTACCTAATACCATATCATTTTTCCAAATGGAAACATCCACTTCTTGTTGCTGCCGCCATTGAGATAGAAATACACCAACATCTGATTTCCATTTTTTTAGTTCGGCTAATTTCAGCTTGTTCGTGCTATTAATTTTTAATAATTGTTTAATTGGTATTAAAATCAAAGAAAATAATATAAACAGAATTGAAAAGCTACCAATCATGAATAAGTTAATAAAGTTATCAATCATCGCATAAGCAAATGCAGTTTGTATTACAAGAACTGATGCAATAGATAAACATACGGCACACCATTGTTTTAATAAAAAAGCTTGGGTATAAAAACTCCATATCACAATTGCAAAACCAATGAAAGCAAATATGTAAACAGCTTGCATGATCCCAGGAAAAAAAGGAGAGGCTATGTAGAATAAAAATTGAATTGCAAAATATACAACTGATGCATCGGATGGAGAAATTCCCGCAAAGCCTTTGGCATAACGGCTTTTAAGCACCTGTTCACACCCACCTTTATTTACAACCCCGCAAACTTGTTTAACTATTTCGTTTTGAAATCCCAGTTCAATGCCTAATGCAAATAAACTTATTATAAAATCAATTAAAGAAAACAATCCAAATGAAGCCGATAATATATTGAGTAATGGATTGTAAGAGTTATTGAAATTCAAAAAGGTTGAAACAAAATAAAAAAGTAAGCCTGCAACTAATAATGTAATGGCAATGGCTTTATTTTTTAAATGCAGATTTGTCCGTTTTGAATTTTCTGAATTTTTCCAAGATGCATTTATTCCGGGAAAAAGAACAATGCCTGTCCAGAACCGAGAAATTTCCTCTTGTTTATTCCAGTCATCAATGCGGTAAATGATTTGAAAGAATTCCTGTCCATTTTTCCTTAGATGCGCCAGTAAAGGATAATTAAATGAATTTATATAAGAAGCATCTGATTCTACTGCACGGTATTCCATTCCTCCAATTTCTAAAAAATCGGTTACCGATGTAAGTGCAGGGTAATCTGTATGGGTGGTAATTTCCTCCTTGCAAAAATCACTATTAACAGGGCAATTACATACTTTCAACCATTTATAGGTCGTTTTCCATAGCTCAGTTGAATTAATGTTGGTTGTATCTTTCAAAGGCAAATAGAATAACTAAACTAAATTTCTCAAATTAATTTCAAAAGCAAATAAAAGGAAAAGTTTTATACTATACAAATTTGACTATATATAAATTTGACTAATCAGGCATATTCGTTCAGTGAAATACCTGAGAGATGAAAAAGGCATAAGAAAGTTTGGCAAAAGGTTACGTGAAGTACGTTTGTCAAAAAACCTTTCGCAGGAAGCTCTTGCATGGGAAGCAAATATTGAACCTATGCAGATAAGCCGTATTGAAAGAGGTGTAATCAATACAAGCATTTCACAGGTTTTCAATATTGCTAAAGCACTACAGATCTCTCCGAAAGAATTATTTGATTTTGAGTAAATGTATATTTTCCTATCGGCTGGAGTTTCACTAAACGAAATCCACTTTTTTTTCAGTAGGTGACAACTGATAAGCAATGACACATTGATACGCGAAAAAATATAGAGCAACAACCTGCTGCGGATAAATTCCACCATGGTTCGGCCAAAAAATAAAGCAA
>CAYXHX010000279.1:0-3837 GCA_964464835.1 uncultured Chitinophagaceae bacterium
TGTGTTACTCGTTGGTGTAGGTGCACAACAATTCGCAGTGGAAGAAGGCTTCCATTTGGAAAGCCAACAATTATCTCCCGATGCGCAAAAAACCTATACTGAATGGTTGAAAGAACATCAATATAAACCCAAAGTAAACATTGAAAATTATAAAGGGCAACATGCTTTTGCACCTGCCAGACTTTCCAATAATGAATGGAATCACGATACCATTGGTATGATTGCATTGGATGCAAATGGAAATCTAAGTGGAAGTTGTACAACAAGTGGCATGGCATTTAAAATGCGCGGCCGTGTAGGAGATTCGCCGATTATAGGGGCAGGTTTATTCGTGGACAACAATGGGGGGGCAGCCGTATCTACAGGGCTTGGTGAAGAAGTCATCCGCACTTGCGGAACACATCTTGTTGTAGAATTTATGCGGCAGGGAATGTCGCCCCGCGATGCATGTAAAAAAGCCGTTAACCGTATAATAGACCGGTATAAAAATACTGATAAAATAAAAGACATCCAGGTAGGGTTTATTGCTTTAAACCCGAAAGGTGAATATGGTGGTTTTTGTATTCATGCTGGTTTCAATTATGCAGTTTGTTACTCGGATGATTACAATCAACTTACCAACAGTGAATTTATTTTACCATAATACAACTTTTTATGTTACTTGAAATTGCTGTATTCAATATTGATTCCGCAATTGTAGCAGCAGCCTCAAATGCTGACAGGATAGAGCTTTGTGACAATTTCCATGATGGCGGCACTACGCCTTCTCCGGCAACTTTGGAAATAGCCTCCAAAAGGTTTTCAATTCCTGTGTTCCCTATGATCCGGCCACGAGGCGGGGATTTTTTTTATAGTGATATAGATTTCCAAATCATGTTGCAGGATATATTATTTTGCAAATCACTTGGCTTTGCAGGCATTGTCACAGGCCTTTTAGAAAAGAACGGGCATGTGGATGCGAAAAAATTGCGCCGGTTAGTTGAAGCTGCATTCCCGATGGATGTAACGTTTCACCGGGCATTTGACCGTGCAAAAGATCCTTTTGAAAGTATGGAAAAAATTATTGATTGTGGCTGTGAAAGAATCCTTACAAGTGGCCAGCAACCGGATGCGAACATGGGCAGGGATTTAATCAAAGCATTGATTGAGAAAGCTGAAAACCGCATCACCATTATGCCCGGCAGTGGTGTACGCAAAGAAAATATCCTGGAACTTGCACAATATACCGGTGCAACTGAATTGCATTCATCTGCCAGAAAAAATATTCCTTCAGCAATGGAATTTATTCAAAAGGAGATGCAGGAAAGCATTAGTAATATTTCTGTAGATACAAATGAAATCCGTGAAATGAAAAAACGCATCTCAGTTTAATCATTCAACCTTCATATTTTTCAAACAAACCTTTAAATTTTCTTTCCAGTTTTTTATTTCTATATCAAAAATTTCCCTGATTTTAGTGGTACTCATCACACTGTATTTCGGCCTTTTTGCAGGCGTGGGATACTCATCTGAGGTAATCTCATGCACAAGGCATGTAGCCCCGGATTGATTTTTTATTTCATTTGCAAAGTCATACCAACTAATATTCCCTTCATCGCAATAATGATAAATACCAAAATCATCAAATGATTTTTTCAAAATAATATGATCGCATATTTTTAATAATGAAAATGCCATTGCGCCTGCATACGTGGGTGCACCAAATTGATCTCCAACAACCGAAATTTCATTTTTCGTTTTGAATAAATGCAACATGGTTTTTACAAAATTTTTTCCATATTCACTATACAGCCACGATGCACGGATGACAATCGTTTTCTTACATTCATTTAATGCAGATTCTTCCCCTGCTTTTTTTGTGAATCCATAATAATTGACCGGGTTTGTTGAATCTATTTCGGTATAGCGGGCATTTTTTTTCCCGTCAAAAACATAATCTGTGGAAATATGTATAAATGGGCAATTTAATTCAGCACATGTTTTCGCTAAATTGGATACTGCTGTAGCATTCACCAGGAATGCCTGTACCCGCGTTGTTTCGGCCAGGTCAACGGCAGTATAGGCAGCCGTATTGATGCAACAGGCAGGATTGAATTTTTTAAAAATTTGCCGGACATTTTCAGCGTTCGTAATATCCAACATTTCTTTATTTGTAAACAAAAAATCAAATTGATGAAACTGCTTTGCAGCATTTTGTAATGACCTTCCCAATTGGCCATCTTTTCCTGTAATGATGATCAGTGGTTTTGCTTCAGTCATTAAAGGCTCCAATATTTTCGGTGATGAATTGAGTTTCTAAAAATGCCTTTAACATCTGCAATCAATGCATGTTCCTTTGAAATATTTTCAAAATATGCTTCGTCTAAAGTACAATAATCGTGATGCGGCACCGCTATAATTACTGCATCATAATCATTATCAATTTTTTTTGCCAGGGAAAATCCATATTCATTTTGTAAATCTTCAGAACAAGCGTGCGGGTCTGTAACGTGCACATCCAGGTAATAATTTTTTAAAGTCAAAACAATATCCACCACTTTTGAATTGCGGATATCCGTTACATTTTCTTTGAATGTAGCGCCCATAATAAGCACTTTTGCAGCTTTTACATCTTTGGTATGCAGGATCAAATGACGAATTACTTTTCCGGCAACATAATTTCCCATATTATCATTCACTTGCCTTCCACTTAAAATAACTTTTGATTTATATCCAAGCTGAGCTGCTTTGTAGGTAAGGTAATAAGGATCTACTCCAATGCAATGCCCTCCAACAAGGCCCGGGAAAAACTTATTGAAGTTCCATTTTGTACCGGCTGCTTCCAATACATCATACGTATTGATATCCATTTTATCAAATATCAAAGAGAGCTCATTCATCAATGCAATATTTAAATCGCGTTGTACATTCTCAATTACTTTCGCTGCCTCGGCTGTTTTAATGGATGGCGCTTTGTGCACCCCTGCTTCGATAATCAATGAATACACGGAAGCAATATTTTCAAGGGATTCTGCATCACAGCCGGAAACAATTTTAATCACTTTTTGAAGCCGGTGTGTTCGATCACCGGGATTGATTCTTTCGGGAGAATAACCGGCTTTAAAATTTGCACACATCTTTAACCCACTTTCTTTTTCTACAATTGGAATACAATCTTCTTCCGTACAACCCGGGTAAACAGTGGATTCAAAAACAATATAATCGCCTGGTTTTATGATACTGCCAATTAATGTACACGCTTTTTTTAAAAGCGAAAGATCCGGCACATGATAGTCATCCACAGGAGTTGGAACAGCAAGGATAAAAAAATCTGCATGTGTCAACTCCTTTGAATCATTTGTAAAAACTATATCACAATTTTCAAATTCAGTAGTATCAATTTCTTTACTCGGGTCAATATTTTTTTTCAACAATTCAATTCTCTCAGGGTTAATATCAAATCCAATGACTTTTATTTTTTTTGCAAAAGCAAGTGCAACGGGCAGGCCTACATATCCCAAACCAATCACAGCAAGCGATGATTCTTTTTTCAAGAGTTGTGATACGGTCATTCAAAAATTGTATTACTGATTGATAAATTCCAAAACGGAAGTACTGATATACTCAAGCTGATCTTGTTCCATTTCTGTATGAATGGGCAAAGATATCACGCGTTCTGTAAGCCAATCGGTAACAGGCAAATTGGCAATCTCTGCATTGAATGAATCAAACATTTTTTGCCTGTGGCCCGGCACGGGATAATAAATCATGGAAGGAATATTTTTTTCAGCAAGATATGCTTGCAGTCCATCCCTGTCCACATCTTTTAATTGCAAAGTATATTGATGAAAAACATGT
>CAYXHX010000280.1:0-3830 GCA_964464835.1 uncultured Chitinophagaceae bacterium
GGGGTAATTGTAGATAACGGGATCATCATGAGTGAGAATGCTTACCGGCATTTATCGGATTATCAAAATCATCCACCCCAAAATCCTCAACAATGAAAAAGCTTTTTAATAAACTCAAACGTAAGGCCAGCTACAACCGGATTCCCGAATTAGAGAGAATGCGGCTGATTGAAAAAGCCAGCATACAGGTATCAAGGGGTGTGTTCTTTTCCACCATTATTATTATTACATCATTTCTGCCCGTGTTTTTATTAACCGGGCAGGAAGGGAAACTTTTTCACCCACTGGCCTTCACCAAAACATTCATCATGATGGTGGATGCAATTCTGGTGATCACCTTAGCCCCCGTTTTAATTTCCTTTTTTATGAAAGGGCGATTCAGGCCCGAAACCAAAAACCCGGTGAACCGCATACTGGAAAAGATATATGAACCGGTTATCCGTACCTGTATAAAATGGCGGAAAACAACATTGGCAGTAAACATTATTGCTCTTGCCATCAGCATACCCATGCTGTTGAGTTTAGGAAAAGAATTTATGCCGCCGCTCGATGAAGGCTCAATCCTGTTTATGCCGGTTACTCTGCCCGATGTTTCAAACAGCGAAGCAAAACGCATATTACAGGTGCAGGATAAATTGATAAAGTCTGTACCGGAAGTAAAGAATGTATTGGGAAAAGCTGGCAGAGCCAATACGGCAACGGATAATTCCCCTATCAGTATGATTGAAACTATTGTGTTGCTAACGCCCCGGTCGGAATGGAGAAAAGGCATGAGCAAGAACGATATCATCAACGAACTCACTGCCAAATTGCAGATACCGGGTGTCACCAACGGCTGGACACAGCCTATCATTAATCGTATCAATATGCTGTCCACTGGTATCCGAACTGATGTGGGGGTAAAAGTATACGGACAAAACCTCGATACTATTTACGCATTTTCAGAAAAAGTAAAAAAAGAACTGGAAGGCATTGATGGCGTAAAGGATTTGTATGTAGAACCCATTACCGGTGGAAAATATATTGACATTGTTGTGAAACGGGATGAGATAAGCCGCTATGGTTTAACGGTGGATGATGTAAACAGTGTGGTGGAAATAGCATTGGGTGGAATGCGGCTCACCACAACGGTTGAAGGAAGGCAGCGGTTTTCCGTCAATGCAAGGTTTGGCCAGGACTTCAGAAACAATCTTGAGTCCTTAAAACGATTGCAGGTTCAAACCATGAAGTATGGCCCCGTTCCACTGGAAGCGGTGGCAGATGTAAAAATTACTGAAGGTCCGCCGATGATTAATTCAGAAAATGCAATGCTCAGGGGAACGGTGTTGTTCAATGTAAGGGAAAGGGATCTGGGAAGTACGGTAAATGAGGCAAGAGAAAAACTCGACAACATGATTACCAAACTACCAAAGGGTTATTTCATGGAATGGAGCGGACAGTACGAAAATCTTATTCGTAGTGAAAGAACATTGAAAATGATTTTGCCTGTGGTGCTGTTGATCATTTTCCTGTCCATGTATTTTGCTTTCCGCAATGCAAGGGAGGCATTTTTGAGTTTGATCTCCATTCCGTTTGCATTGATTGGCGGAGCCGTCATGATCTATTTCTGGGGTGTGAATTTATCTGTGGCTGTTGCGGTGGGCTTTATTGCCTTGTTCGGTTTGGCAGTGGAAACAGGTATTGTAATGGTGATTTACCTGAACGATGCCATGCAGCAACTGGTAGCTTTAAAAGGAAATTCAAGAGACACGATCACAAAGGCTGATTTAAGGGAATATGTGATTGCCGGTGCGGCCAAAAGATTGCGGCCAAAACTGATGACTGTTTCTGTATCACTCTTTGCGTTAATTCCGATTTTATGGAGTCATGGAGTGGGCAGCGATGTGATGAAGCCGATTGTATTGCCAATGGTTGGAGGCGTACTAACTTCAGCAACACATATCCTGTTGGTAACGCCATTGATATTTTTAATGGCAAAGGAATATGAATTAAGAAAGCATGGAAAAATTGAAGTGCTTGAAACAAAACATTAAGAAGCTAATAAAATCACTATGAAACATTTAAAAATACTCATCGGCCTATTACTGGCAACTTCTTTTGCCATGTCGCAGCAAGTGTTGACGATGCAGCAGATAGAATCTGCAATAAAAGCCAACCATCCTGCTTTGAAGATGCTGGATGCAGAAGCCCGTTCCATGAACGAGGAGGCGAAAGGGGCTTATAGCTGGATGCCGCCTGAGTTGGGTGCAGGTTTTTTTCAAACGCCGTATGACCCCGGCAGGTGGAAATCCATGAACGGACAACCCGGTATGGGAGCCTTTATGATCTCGGCGCAGCAGATGTTTCCCAATAAGAAAAGACAGAATGCTGAGTTTGCCTACATGAATGCGCAGTCATCAGTATCAATTCAGAAAAAGGATGTGGTCGTAAATGAACTGCTGTTTACGGCAAGAAAAAACTACTATGACTGGATTGTGCTGGAAAAGAAACTGAAAGTGCTTGATGAAAATAACAGGCTGTTAAAATTCATGATGCAAAGTGCGGAGATTCGGTATAAAAACGGTTTGGGTAAAATAAGCGCCTATTACAAAGCAAAAGCAGCATTGGCCAATGTGGAGAATATGCAATTAATGTTGCAGAATGAAATAGTTCTGAAAAGGATAGCCATTAATACAGTGATGAACAGAAATACGGAGGAAACATTTTCTGTTGATACCAACTATGTATGGTATGATTTTAACCAGGCTATGTTCGATTCAGCATCCTTAATGAAACAAAGAAGTGACATTAAAGTAATAGACAGGATGATGGAAGTAAATAAACTGGAACGTACCGCCGAGCTGGCAAAATTGAAACCGGAGTTTGGTATTCAGTACAACCACATGACAGGCTGGGCAAGGCAACCGCTTATGTTTACTGTTATGGGAATGGTGAAAATTCCATTGGCAAAATGGTCTTCAAAAATGAATAAGGCAAAAGCGGAAAGCCTGGTTTGGCAGAATGAGGCATTGCAAAACCAGCAGCAGATGATCATTAATGAGGCTACCGGTATGGCAGCTAACAGTTTTACAGAATTGGAAGTAAAGAAAAAGCAGATGAAGCTGTATGAAGATCAGATCATTCCTGCCCTTCGCCGGAATTTTCAAACCATGCAGTTAGGCTACGAACAAAATACAGAAGAACTCTTTGAGCTCTTTGATGCATGGGAAGCCCTTAACATGACACAGATGGATTACTTCGACCAGTTACAGAAGGGATTACAGATGCAGGCTGAGTTAATGAAAATTTTGGAAATAAAATAATCATCATGAATATGATTAAGAAAATAAAATGGCTGGGGTTTATAGCAATGGTAGTTTTATTTATTGCCTGTAACAATAGTAATGATAAAGCCGCCGCAATATACACCTGCCCCATGCCACAGGATTCTGTTTTCAGCGATAAGCCGGGCAAATGCCCCAAGTGCGGGATGGACCTGGTACTGATGGAAGATCATTCAATGCATTCAGGGCATGATATGACCGACAACAGTATGAATTCAGCCAATGGATATACCTGTCCTATGCATCCTAAGGTGCATAGTGATACGGCAGGAACCTGCCCTGTATGCGGTATGAAATTGGAAAAAGTAAAATCTGCTTCAGAACCTAAAGCCGTTTCACTGAATACACTGCTCAAACCTTCCAACCAGCAGGTAATTGCCAATGTACCGATGGTACACATGATGGCAAGGGAAGAAGATATAGAAATGGAATCATACGGCTTTATCACATACGACACCAGGCAGACAGGAGTTATTTCCTCCAATTTTTCCGGAAGGATAGAAAAAC
>CAYXHX010000281.1:0-1624 GCA_964464835.1 uncultured Chitinophagaceae bacterium
AAATGAAAATAATATGTTTGAAAAATAATATCCAAACATTGGATTTAAAATTTTAGGAAACTATGGTCAATGGACAAAGGTCTGTTGACTGCGATTATAAACACAAAAAAAACGATAAAGATGTCTAAAGAGACCTTTAAAAGGGAAAAACCCCACGTAAACGTAGGCACCATCGGCCACGTTGACCATGGTAAAACCACATTGACAGCGGCAATTACAGAGATCCTTTCTAAAAAAGGAATGGGTAACATTGCGCGCAAATATGATGATATTGATGGCGCACCCGAAGAAAAGGAGCGTGGTATCACCATTAATACTGCGCACGTAGAATATCAAACTGCCAACCGCCACTATGCGCACGTTGACTGTCCAGGCCATGCTGACTATGTAAAAAACATGATCACAGGTGCTGCACAAATGGATGGTGCAATTCTCGTAGTTGCAGCAACTGATGGCCCGATGCCACAAACTCGTGAACACATTTTGCTTGCACGCCAGGTAGGTGTACCAAGCATTGTTGTTTTCATGAATAAAGTGGATCTTGTAGATGATCCTGAATTGCTTGAATTGGTAGAAATGGAAATTCGTGAATTACTTTCTAAAAACGGATTTGATGGTGATAATACACCTATTATTCAGGGTTCTGCAACAGGCGCTTTAGCCGGAGAAGAAAAATGGGTAACTAAAGTAGAAGAATTGATGGATGCAGTTGATTCATGGATTCCATTACCTCCACGCCCAATTGATATGCCATTCCTCATGTCTGTAGAAGATGTATTTTCTATTACAGGTCGTGGTACTGTTGCAACAGGCCGTATTGAACGCGGTGTAATCAAAGTGGGTGAAGCCGTTGAAATTGTAGGTTTAATGGATACACCATTAACTTCTGTAGTAACAGGCGTTGAAATGTTTAAAAAATTATTGGATCGCGGTGAAGCCGGTGACAATGCTGGTTTGCTATTAAGAGGTATTGAGAAAAAAGATATCCGCCGTGGTATGGTTATTACTGCCCCAAAGAGCATTACACCACATACTGAATTCAAATGTGAAGTGTATGTTCTCAGTAAAGATGAAGGTGGCCGCCATACACCATTTTTTAATAAATACCGCCCCCAATTTTACTTCCGTACAACTGATGTTACAGGTGAAGTAACTTTACCTGAAGGAACTGAAATGGTAATGCCGGGTGATAATGTAAGCCTTACCGTAAAACTCATTCAACCTATCGCAATGGAAAAAGGTTTGAAGTTTGCGATCAGGGAAGGTGGGCGCACAGTAGGTGCAGGCCAGGTTACAGAGATTATTAAATAAGCAATTGAAGAAATAATTGCTTTTTTGCAAAAAAATAAATGTATATTTGCAACATCACTAAAAGCTGTTTCGGTACCACCGGAATAGCTTTTAGCTTTTAAAGCGTAAAATTTTTATAACTGAATTGTAAAAAATAAGTTTTTATAAAACAGGTTTACGGGTATAGTTCAACGGCAGAATAGAGGTCTCCAAAACCTTCGATCTTGGTTCGAATCCAGGTACCCGTGCATTTTTTTTGAACTTTAAAAATCAGCATGTATGAATAAGGTAATGCAATATGCCAAAGATAGTTACCATGAAATGGCGCAAAAAG
>CAYXHX010000281.1:1634-3830 GCA_964464835.1 uncultured Chitinophagaceae bacterium
AGAATTACAACAATCTACTGCCATCGTTTTATTGGCGACAGTTTTAATAACTGCCGCAGTATGGGTGATGGACTTTGCCAGCAACCAAATAATGAAATTGATTTACTCATTTTTTAAGAGTTAATAATGGAAGAAGAAATAATAGAACAAAATTCCAATTCCAAGTGGTACGTACTTAGGGTAGTGAGTGGGAAAGAAAGAAAGATAAAAGAATACCTTGATAAAGATATTGTTCGCAGTGGATGGACGGATATTGTAAAGCAGGTGTTTCTCCCTATGGAAAAAGTATATAAGGTACAGAATGGGAAAAAAGTGATGCGCGAAAAAAACTATTTCCCGGGATATGTGATGCTCGAAGTGGCCAATGGGAAATTAACGGATGATATCATTCAGCACATCAGCAATATCAGCAATATCATGCACTTCCTCACAGATGGCAAGGGCTCCAAAGGAAATATCATTTCATTGCGGAAGGCAGAAGTGAATAAGATGCTTGGTAAGGTTGATGAAATGAATGAACAGGATGGAAGCATGAGCGAACCATTTATTGTAGGTGAAACCATTAAAATTATCGAAGGGCCATTTAATGACTTCAATGGAACAATTGAAGAAGTGAATGAAGAGAAAAAGAAATTGAAAGTGACGGTAAAAATATTTGGCCGTTCTACACCGGTGGAATTGAGTTATATGCAGGTGGAAAAATTGATTTAACTTCAAAAAATATTTTAAACTTATACCATGAAAAAATTACAATTCTTAGCCGCTTTCTGTTTGCTCGCAGCAACTGTGATTGCCCAGCCACCTAATGTACCTGCAGAATCAGGTGCAAGTTTCGGCGCAAAATTTTCAGCCAAAAACCCAGTAACTGTTGAGGAAATGTCTTCAGCACTACAATTGAAAGAAGACAAGAAAATGGAAGTAACCGTAAAAGGTATTGTATCAGAAGTATGCACCCGTGAAGGTTGCTGGCTAAAAATACAATCACCCAATGGCAGTATGATGGTTAAAATGAAAGACCATGCATTTTTGGTTCCACTTGCAATCAATGGTAAAGAAATCATTATTCATGGCATCGCAGAACAGAAAACAACTTCTGTAGAAATGCTGCGCCACTTTGCAGAAGACGCAGGGAAATCCAAAGAAGATATTGAGAAAATCATGGAACCAAAAACGGAAATAATCATAGATGCGGAAGGTGTTGTAGTTATTTAATCAACAAAGGTTTTATATAAAAATTGCCCCATGAATATATGGGGCAATTTTTATATAAAAGGATTATTCTATCTCTATTTCAAAATTTTCTCCTTCCCATTTATTGACTTCTTTCCAGAAGAAAGTGAAAACAATTTTTGAAACATTTTCCGGCAAAGCAAAATCATTGAAATAAAATGGTAAGCCAATATTCAAAGTTTCAATATGCGTTGTATTTGCCCAGTCATCAAAGCTCCAGTAAATAACAGCAGGTGATAATACCTGAATGCGGAGTATCTTCGCAATGGATACTTTTTTTACCTGGTCATTAAATCGCCAAATAGCAATTGTGGAAATGGTTTTATCTTCTAAATATCTTTTTTTAGTATGAGCCGGCATATCAAATATTTTTTTGGATTTGATAGAACTTGCCAGTTTTAAATATTCTGCATGCGCCCAAGTCAAAGGCATTGCAGAACCTGTATGTTTTGAAAAAAATAATTCTTTGTCGGGAATATCTTCTGCATCCCATATTTGTTCGGGTATCATATCATTATTGGCAAATGATTCCATGGTATTCAGCATTTCTGCTGCTTTTTGATAATTCCCTGCTGCAACTTCATAATGCCCTCTCTCTCCGGTAAGCAATGGCCATGCCCTTCCTTTTCCATTTCCACCAGAAGGAAAATCATTTCCATACTCATCTTCACCATACCCATCAGCATTGTACCTGTGCCAGCATGGGCCTGTTGGCGTATCCAATTTCAAAATGGCATCTATTACTTTAATGGTATTCAACATACGCGGATCATCAGGCTCCCTTAAACCAAAACGTACAAGCGCCAATGCATCCGTACTGATTAATTCTGTTACTTTTAGTGTGCCATTTTCTTCACGATGATTTTTTAATGCTATTGTCTTAACACTTAATTCATTTGCCGGAATATTTTCCGGGTTGATGCGTATATAATAACCATCTACACCCATTTTTTTGGCAAAATCATT
>CAYXHX010000282.1:0-3828 GCA_964464835.1 uncultured Chitinophagaceae bacterium
CGAAACATATTTTAGGAATTATGATGCGCAAGTAGGAAGGTTTACGGGGGTGGATGGAATGGCTGAAAGTACTGTAGGTTTTTCACCTTACCAGTTTGCAAATAATAATCCCATTAACTTTAATGATCCAACGGGTGCAACTGCATATGATTATAATAATGATCATTTAAGAGAGTATGGTTGGGATTCCAGGGGTGGATTGTTTATGGATCCGGAAATGGCAGCAGGATCAGGATTCTTTAGTTCTGATAGTTGGAAAGTTGAAGGAGGAAGTGCAAACTATCGTTTAACTCAAAAGGATTTAGATAATTTATGGGAATCGAAAAGAGGCGGTTACTGGTCACCAACTACAGGAGTCCATTTATTTACACAGGAAGAATATGATGCATTTGGAGAATGGTTGGGAATGGCCAAATATGTCTATGGGGGTAAATATGCAAACCCCGATAATTTAAAAGGAGGTTGGCTTCCTTCAAATCAATCAGGTATAATAACTTTAAAAGACCCTCAATCTGGTTTTAAGTCAATGCTTTTTGAAAGGACAATAAATGGGGAAACTGAATATGCTTATGCTTTTGCTGGAACTGAGGATTTTTTAAAGGATTTTTTACAGGATGTAAAGCAAGCCGCAGGATTTTCAGAGCAATATAACTTAGCTATATCCAATGCCAGAAAACTGATTAAATTTGGATTAACAAACATAACTTTTTTAGGTCATTCTTTAGGAGGAGGATTAGCGCAGGCAGCAGCCTTGGCAATAGATGGGAGAGCTGTAACTTTTAATCCGGCCTGGCTTTCCTCTGGCACTATTACTAATAACCATTTAGATATTCAAAAGGGTCATATAATTAATTATATAATTTTTGGAGAAGCCTTAAATACTTTTCAATCATTAAATGCTTCGAAATATGGATTAATACATTTAGGAAGTGATCGATTTATGAGTAGTTGGAGATTGGGCATTCCTCAATTTGGCCCTATATTGTGTCATTTAATTAATAGTTTCTAATTCAAATTTTAAAATGAAAAAACTGATACTTATATTTTTAATTTCCACGAACATGTGCAAATGCCAGGTATATGCGCCGGGGTTTGATTTTAATAATTTTAAAAATACACCTGTGTATGATTTGGCGAAAGCAGTTGAGTCAGATGACACAGTTGAAATTTCAAAAATTCTTCATGATAATAAAGAAAATATTGATTTTACTGACCCAACCTTTGGTTTATCATTATTAACATTAGCTGTTATAAACAATAAAAATAAATCAATAAGATGCTTATTAAGCTTTGGAGCAGATCCAAACTTAAAATCCCCCATTGATAATAGCACACCATTTATAAATGCATGTAAATATTATTATGATTTAGATAGTGGTGTTACTATCCTTTCGTTATTAATACAATATGGCGCGGACGTAAATGCCGTCCATTCTCAAATGTTAGACAACCCTGGTGATGCTGGTGGTACTTACAAATTTCAACAGACAGCCTTAGAATATCTATGTAGTTTTGGAACATTGGATGCCGTGAAAATTTTAGTAAATAATGGCGCAGATTTAAATGCATATCCCAAAAATGGTTTCGAATCACTAATTACCAGTGCAGATTCTAATGGTCAATTAGATATTTTAAAATACTTTTTAATAGAAAAAAAAGTTCCTATTCCTGATTATTGTGTATTAAGGCATGCGGGACAACCAAATGAAGAAAAGATAACGTTAACACAGCTATTAAATGAAAGGATGTTGAAAATGGATGAACACCAATTACAAATTAAGCAGGAGATTCTTGACTTTTTAAAAGTTCATGGTAAAGAATAGTAATATGGTTATAAATAAATGGCCTTTTTGAACAGAGATTATTTAGGAAATAATTTTGGTATTGGCGCAAGATTTACTTTTAGTGAAGGTTCGGAGCCTTTAGGAAAAGGAGGAATAAAAGAAGGTATTTAACAGCAAATCCCGATTTAGTACGGGCCTTGATTTATACATTCAGTTCTAAACTGTCAATCATTTCTTTGAGTTCGTTTGGTTTTAGGTCTTCTTTTTCGCCTTTGTCGTAAATGGTAAGGAGATACACCGTTTCAGTTTCAATATAAAGATAGGTGATAACCCTTGCACCTCCACTTTTGCCTTTTCCTTTGCTACCAATACCCAAACGGATTTTATAGCAGTTGTTGCCTATGAAAGTGCCAATTTCAGGGTCTTCAATAATCCCTGCAATGAGTTCGGCAAATTCATTTTTCAGCGAAGGGAACTTTTTAGCCAGCCGTTTGAGTTCTTTCTCAAAACGCTGCGTAGGAAAAATGCTATAACTCATTTAAAAGCTCTTGTGCTGTTTTCAATTTTATTTTCCCTTGTTTGTGCAGGCGTACTTGTCCGGCAGCTTCTTTAAGGTCATCCCACAAGCCAACAGCAGCAGCCGTCATAGGCTTTGCCTTTTTAACAAAGGAAAGGCTTTTTAAAACTTTCATTGCGAAAGTTGCCTCATTGTCGGGTATATCTATCAATACTTTCATTGTCAAATTATTTTATTTTACTGAAATGTTTTGCTGACAAAAATCCTGAAGCTTTTTTTTAAGCATCGTATCAAACATTTTGTAAATCACATTTTATCTTCATCCTCCAACTGTTCTGCAAACCTTATTTTTTCTGAAACCGTTTTGTCTTCTACAGTTACTGGAGAAGGCTATTTTTTATCACCAGGGTTAAGTAGCTCATCAACCGTTTCGTCAGGTAACACGGAAGGTTTTTACAATACTTCTATAGACTGCTCACGTTTGCCATTTTCTACCTTGTTGTAATTGCTTTGGCCTAAACCTACATCAGTAACTACAGATTTTTTCTGTAACCCTTAATCCTTACGGAGTTGCTTTATTTTTTCGCCTACAGTTATAAAATGAACTTTTGATGTAAAGTTAATCATTTTGACAAGTATAGGCAATAAGTTAATTTATTTGACCTGTTTAACTTGTTGTGATTGGAAATTTTTACTATCGGCAGGCGTCACCTACCGTAAAACAGTTATAAATTTGTATAAAAGAATTTTTTAAGCAACGAATAATTTAATTTAAAAATAATTTGATCAGAGCAGAAGAATGAAAAAATAATCCATGAAAATAAAAGCATAGCGGGAACGCATGTCCGCGGCGCATTATTGCAGGAAGAAGGCTATTACCCTTTTGGATTGGAAATGAAAGCGCTGTGTTCACAAGCCGCAACCGTTACTGCGAATAATTATACGTTTAATGCGGGCTCATTAGGCAATGGTATTATAGTTGGATTTATTTATGGTAATGGAAAAACATATATAGGATGGCATTAAAAATATCTGACAAAAAAATATTTAATATACTCTTTTGTTCATTTATTATAGGTGGTTTTATATGGATGATTTATGTTCAATACAAAGAAAACAAATCGAAGAGAGCATCATATAAACAGTCAAGCTTTAATGGAGTAGTCATAGACACTGTTCATTATGAATTGCAACATAATGCTCCCACATATTTTTTTACAAACGGCACATCACATTTATCTGGTATTAGTGAACAAAATATGCAATTTATCGCAAAGGTTGGAGATTCATTAAGTAAAGAAAGTGGCAATGATACAGTGTATGTTTTTAGAAAAAATAATTCGGGAAATTTTGTTCAAATATATCCACGTAAATAAAAAATAACATGAAAATGAAATGGTTGATACAGTGCCTGGTTTTTACCGGTTTTATTTTATTCATTGGCTGCAATATAAATGCTACATATAATAACAGGGTAGAGGATAAAGATGATGCTTTAAAAGTTGCCGTTGCTTTTTATAACCTTGT
>CAYXHX010000283.1:0-733 GCA_964464835.1 uncultured Chitinophagaceae bacterium
GGGGGTCGCAGGTTCGAATCCTGTCTTCCCGACAAAAGCAATTTCAATTTTTTGAAGTTGCTTTTTTTATGTTCAGATTTTAAAAAAAATTTTTTCCAAACCATTGCCAATCTTGTTTTCGGAAAACGTATATGATATATAAAAATATATTTTCAGAAAAATAAAAAATATAATTCGAAACGATTCTTCAACTCTTTTTTTATTAAATTTTTATTTATGTATTTTCAATGCCTGAAATAAATATATTTGTGTTCGAAGCATACCAATTCATCCAATATTATGTTGAAAAAATTTGCAGGTACACTGCTGATTACTAATTGCATTGTGGGTTGTATATTTTTAACCGGTTGCATTGATACAAAAAATGTAACGTATTTTAATAACCTTCCTGACACTGTTACCGTAGCACTGAAATCATTGGATGCGCCCCGGCCGGTAATGCAGGTAAATGATCAACTCGTAATACAAGTTGGTGGTGAAAATGAAAAAACTGTTCAATACATCAATCAATATTTCGGGTCGGGTGCAGGAGGCTTAAATGCTTCAGTAGATATTGATGGAAATATTAACCTGCCACGTATCGGCAAAATACATGTAGCCGGGTTTACTCAGGAAGCTGCCCGTGATACCATTACAAATGCCTATAAAGAATATTTAATAGACCCAATCGTTTCTGTAAAATTCAGCGATTTCAGGTATGATGCCATTCTCCTGATCTGATCGCCGCATTGAG
>CAYXHX010000283.1:743-3816 GCA_964464835.1 uncultured Chitinophagaceae bacterium
ATTTCAGGTATGCCATCCTCGGCGAGGTAAAAGCGCCTGGTTATATAACAGCTTCGAAAGAACGAGTGAATATTTTTGAAGCCATAGCGCAATCAGGCGATCTGACAATTTTTGCCAAACGCGATCGTGTAAAAATTTTGCGTAATGAGAATGGCAAACGCAGCGTAATAACAGTAAACCTGCTTGACAGCAGTATTTTGAATTCACCTGATTTTTATTTGCATAAAGATGATATTGTGTATATTGAACCCCTGAAATCAAAACAAAATACAGAAAATTTTACGCGTATATTCCCCATTGTTTCATCCGTGTTGAGTTTGATTACTTTGGTTCTTGTATTCGTTAATAAATAAGAATGAGTTACCCAGTAACAGAAACCGAACATATAGAACCTGCCAAAAACTCCACCAAGGAATTTGACATCAAAAAGTTCCTTTTCAGGATGCTGTATTTTTCACCATGGATCATTCTTTCTTTATTGGTTTCTTATACTATTGTTACAATCTATTTGCGCTATACGCCAAAGATGCATAAAGTGTCAGCGTATGTATTAATCAAGGATGATGAAGAATCCTCACCTGATTACAATGTACTTCGTGAACTCGGTGTAATGCCCGGGAGTAAAGAAGTGCAAAACCAAATTGATATTATGCAATCAGTAAGTATTGTATCAGGTATTGTGGATTCATTAAACCTGCAGGTAAAATTATTTACCAATGCACGAATTACCAATAGCACATTGTATGGTGTGCACAGGCCTTTTTTTATTGACATCGTTAAGATGGATACCTTGCCTGCATCCACCGGGTCCTATAATGTATTTATTGAAGGTAATAAATTCGCAATCGTACAAAACGGGAAAAAAGTTTATCACAATTTTGAAGACACGTTTTCTTTGGGTACATACCATTTTGTGTTTAGAAGAAATGATAAAGTGAAAGCCGATCCGGATGGTTATTTACTTTCCATTCAAGACCGCAATGCAGTAGGTATGGCATTACGTGGCTCAATCGTAGTTGTGAAAATGCATGAAATGGGCGGCATCATTGAAATTTCTATGCTCGATGAAGTTCCTGAAAGAGCGCGTGATATTATAAATAAACTCATCGAAGCTTTTAATACAGCCGGAGTTACAGATAAGAACATTGTTGGTAAAAAAACCAGTTCTTTCCTTACGGACAGGGTGGATTCTGTTGCAAAAGAATTGGATGATCTTGAAATCATTTCCGAAGCCTATAAAAAAAATAATAATATCCCCGATATTGATGCAGCAGGCGGAACCTATCTTTCACGTGCACAAGATTACGATAAAAGCCGAATAGAAGAAATCGGGCAATTGCAAATTCTTAATTCCCTCGAAAAATATATCCGTAATGCAAAATCCAATACGGATATCATCCCCGCAAATAATGGCTTACAGGAACCCACACTCGGCGTAATGATCAGCCAGTATAACCAATCTGTTTTGGATTACCAGCAACAGCAAAAAATTTCTACTGAAAAAGATCCCATCCTTGGCAGGGCAAGAAATGATTTGAATCAATTGAAAGAAAATATTTTAAAAAATATTCAAAACACCCGTTCTGGCATAGATACAAGAATATCACAAGCCAATTCCCTGAAAACAAATTTTGATGCATTGCTTTTATCCCTGCCAGAAAAAGAAAGGCAATTATTGAAATTGAAAAGGCAAATTGATATCAAAGAAAAATTGTACCTCTATCTCCTGCAGAAAAAAGAAGAAACAGAAATTTCATTAGTTTCCAATATCAATAATAGCAGGGTAGTGGACAGTGCTTATGACCAGGGCATTGTATTGCCAAAATCTTCACAGGCAAAATACTTTGCATTTTTTATTGGCTTGCTTGTACCAATTGTAATCCTTTTGCTCAAAGATTTTTTCTATAATAAAATTAGTGAGCGAAGTGAAATTGAGAAAAATACACAGGTGCCTATTCTTGGTGAAATTTCTTATTCCAAAAAATTATCGAATGTCTTAATTCCATATCGCAGCCGTTCTATTATTGCCGAACAATTAAGATTGATTCGGGCAAACCTGCAATTTTTTTCCAGTGAAAATAAAAACCAAACTATCCTTGTTACATCGTTCATTAGTGGAGAAGGTAAAAGTTTTACGGCCATCAATCTTGCCAATAGCCTCGCTGCAACACAAGCTAAAGTGTTGCTGATAGATATTGATTTACGAAAACCAAAAGTAGATGAATATTTAAAAATAAATTCCTCAAAAGGCTTGACAGACTTTCTTGTAAAGAACACGCCTATTGAAGAAATTATTATACATCATTCAGGCGAAACCAATTTTGATGTAATTACTGCAGGGCCTGTACCGCCGAATCCTACGGAATTGCTGATGCGGGATAAGATGAATACTTTATTTGAATATACCAAAGCGCAATACGATTATATTGTGATAGATTCATCTCCTGTTGGGCTTGTGGCTGATAGTTTTGTTACAAACCATTTTGCTGATGTTACGTTGTTTATACTAAGGTATGAATATTCGTTTTTGAATACCATTGAATATATTGAAAAGATGCGGGTGGAAAATAAATTGGTGAATATTTCCATTATCATGAATGGAATTAAAGAATCGTCCCGCCTGCATTATGAAGGATATGGCTATGGATACGGCTATCATTTCGGTACCGGGTATTATCATGATGATCAAAAGCCGAGAAGCTTTTGGCAAAGATGGTTATTCGGAAACCGGCATTGATAACGGCTGGATATTTTTTAATTTTTAAAACTTGCCTGTGAGTGAGATGGCGAAGCTATTTATGAATAAAAAGAATGACATTCACTGGTACGCCATTTATACAAGGCCCCGATGGGAAAAAAAAGTGGATGAAAGGTTGTTATTAAAAAATATCAGGAGTTGGTGCCCCTTGCAAAAAGTGGAAAGGCAATGGACCGACCGGAAAAAAATAATCGAAGACCCGATTTTTAAATCCTATGTATTCGTACGAATAAATATGGATCAAAGGTTGAATGTCTTAAATACGGATGGTGTTTTAAACTTTGTGCATCACAATGGGAAACCCGCCATTATAAG
>CAYXHX010000284.1:0-3812 GCA_964464835.1 uncultured Chitinophagaceae bacterium
CATTAAAATTGCAAATGACCGTTTCACTGGAAGGGAAATGGGATAAGGGCATGTCGGATTTCAGTATCGAAAACCTGGAAAGCGTGGGTTGTATTTTGCACGGCAGAAATACAGGAATAGAATTTATTCCTTATTGGGAAAAAGTGGCAAACAATCCCAATGAGCCCGATTACATGCTTGGGAAAAGGTTTTCAGAAATTCCCAATTTTATTTTTTCAAATACCATTACTGAAAACGCACTGAATAATACAACTATTATCCACGGTGATTTCATAACGGCCATACAAAATTTAAAGAATAAAAATGGTAAAGACATCATGGTATATGGCGGTGAAACTTTTGTATCATCTCTTATTCAATTTGGCTTTACTGATGCATATTATATATTGATCAACCCGGCTGCTATTGGCAACGGTAAACAGAGTTTTAATCCGTTATTCAATAATGTAAAGTTAAATTTTGAAAGCAGCCAGGCTTTCAACTGCGGAGCAGTATTGCTTCATTATTTAAAAAAATCGAACTAAATTTTTTCACTCAACAATCAATTTTATGACAACCAAATCAATCAACATTTTCTATTGGGTATCTACACTTCTATTTGCTGCACTGATGATATTTACAGCTATTCCAAACTTATTGAATACATCTGAATCTATCACATTAATTCATGATCAATTGGGATACCCGCTTTATTTCATTCCATATATTGGCTTGTGTAAAATATTGGGAAGTATCACTATTCTAATTCCGGGATTGAAAAAAATTAAAGAATGGGCATATGCAGGGTTATTCTTCGACCTGGTGAGTTCTGTATATTCAGGAATCGCGGTTGCCGGAAAATTTGATGTGGCCATGCTCTTTATGCTAATATGGTTTGGAACCGGGATATTGTCTTATTATTTCTGGAGTAAAAAAGTAAAAGCATAAATTAAATGTGATGACAAACAAACAAAGAATTACTTTCAAAACCATCTTACTGGCATCAGGCAAAACTGCTACCGGAATAAAAATTCCGAATGATATTATTGAAAACCTGGGTGCCGGAAAAAAACCATTGATAAAAGTAACCATTAACAATTTCACGTATCGCAGTGCGGTAGCAGTGATGAACAATGCATATATGGTAGGTGTAAGCGCGGAAAACAGGGTAGGAGCAAATGTGAAAGGTGGGGATGCTATAGAAGTAACGATTGAATTGGATACTGAAGAAAGAACTATCGAATTGCCTTCAGAATTTAAAAAAGCATTAGATAAAAATATTGCTGCAAAAAAAATATTTGAATCAATTTCCAATAGTAAGAAAAAAGCATTGATCATTCCTATAGCAAAGTCAAAAACAGCCGAAACAAGAAACAGGAATATTGATAAAGCATTAGCAATGCTTCTTATTCAATAAGTGAATTTTAAACTACTTTAAATTTTCTTTCGAAACAATTTATCAATTTTAAAAATGCAAATTATGTCAAACAATGTAACATTACATCGTGTGTTCACAGCGCCACCTGAAAAAGTGTATCGCGCTTTTTCCAATGCAGATGCGTATGCATCCTGGCTTCCACCTTATGGCTATACGTGCCAGGTGCATCAAATGGATTTTAAAGTAGGTGGAATGTATAAAATGTCTTTCACCAATTTTGGAACCGGGAACGGCCATTCTTTCGGAGGAGAATTCCTGGAAATAAAACCGAATGAATTTATCAAATATTCCGATAAGTTTGATGATCCGGGTTTACCCGGGGAAATGATTACGTGCGTTTCAATAAAAGCGGTTTCCTGTGGAACGGAGTTGAACATAACCCAAACCGGTATCCCAGAAATGATACCCGCCGAAATGTGTTATTTGGGATGGCAGGAATCTTTGGAAAAATTGAAAAAATTGGTAGAGCCGAATATCCCGGATATGTAAATCCTTCATTATTAATCCAATTTTATTTCTTCTTCTTCCTGCTTGTTTTCTTTGGTGGGTTCGCTTTTAAATGGGCGATAATTTCTTTTGCTTCATCTACTGTAAGAGCAGCAGCACGTTCCTGCTGCTCTTTACTTAATTTGTAATTGCGTAATCCCTGTTTAATATAAGGCCCGTATGGCCCTTTTAATATTTGTATTTTTTCTTTTTCAAAAATTTGTATGGTACGCTCTTCCTTTGCTTTTCTTTTCTCCACAATTAATGGCGTTATCTCTTCCAATGTCACTGTGTAAGGATCCATTTCTTTTTGCAAAGAATAAAACTTTTTATCATGCGCTGCATAAGGGCCGAATCGGCCAATATTTATTTTTACTTCTTCATTTTCAAACTGCCCGATGATGCGTGGTAGTTTGAATAATTCCATCGCCTCTTCAAATCCAATCGTTTCAATACTTTGACCGGTTTTGAGTTTTGCGAACTGCGGTTTTTCATCGGCGTTCGTATCACCAATTTGAATCATTGGGCCATATCGCCCCATGCGAGCTATAACTTTTTCTCCTTTTTCAGTTGTACCTAATTCCCGTTCCCCCTTAGCCCGTTCCGCATTTTCCAATGTGTGTTCTACATCTGCTTTAAAAGGAGTATAAAATTGCCCCACCATTTTATTCCAAACCTGGCGGCCTTCGGCTATTTCATCAAACTCTTCTTCAATTTTTGCAGTGAAGCCATAATCCATAATGTCTTCAAAATGTTGCGTCAAAAAATCTGTTACGACCAGCCCGAGATCACTTGGAAATAATTTATTTTTTTCAACGCCTGTATTTTCAGTACTTGTTTTTTTTGTTAGTTCGTTATTTTTTAAAATTAAAACCCGGAAATTTCGTGGTGTTCCATCTTTGCTTCTTTTCTCCACATAACCTCGTTTTTGAATTGTAGAAATAGTAGGTGCATAGGTTGAAGGCCTGCCAATTCCCAACTCTTCCAATTTTTTTACCAATGAAGCTTCCGTATATCTTGGCGCCGGCCTGCTGAATTTTTCAGTAGCAATCATTTCGTTGAAATGCAATACCTGGCTCACTTTCAGGGGTGGCAACATATCACTGTTATTGTCTTCCTGCTCTTCATCATCCGTGTCTTCGCGGTATACTTTTAAAAAACCTTCAAATTTTATAACTTCACCCTGTGCAGTTAATTCTTCTTTATTGGTTGAAATTTCAATTTTTGCAATCGTCTTTTCTAATTCTGCATCAGCCATTTGTGAAGCCATCGTACGCTTCCAAATCATATCATACAATCGCCGTGTATCATTGTCATCAATCTCTGTTGTTTGAATATAAGTAGGTCTGATAGCTTCATGCGCTTCCTGTGCAGATTGATTTTTATTTTGATACACTCTCTTCTGGAAGTAACTTTTCCCGAACTGTGAATTTATCTGAGAAGAAATTTCTGTCATTGCCGTATCACTCAGGTTCACACTGTCGGTACGCATATACGTAATGTTTCCGCTCTCATATAATTTTTGAGCAATCAGCATGGTTTTACTTACACTATAACCGAGTTTACGGCTTGCCTCTTGTTGTAAAGTAGAAGTAGTAAAAGGTGCCGCCGGTGATTTTTTTGCAGGCTTTACCTGTATATCTTTTATTGTATAAACAGCATTTTTGCAACTATCTAAAAAGTGCTCTGCATCTTTTACTGAAGAAAATTTTTGGCCTTCTGCCTTAAAAGTTACTTTTCTTTTTTGGATATCATCTTCTGTAAAAAATGCTTCCACTTTAAACGTAGCCTTAGGTTCAAAAGCATTAATCTCTCTTTCCCGCTCTGCAATAAGGCGTACTGCAACGCTTTGAACCCTGCCTGCAGAAAGAGAATTTCCCATGCTCATTTTCTTCCATAATACAGGGCT
>CAYXHX010000285.1:0-1041 GCA_964464835.1 uncultured Chitinophagaceae bacterium
AAATTATTGCATTGGATACGCCCAATCAACTTATTGATCAATTGGTGAATAAAGGATTTGAAAAAAAACGTGAAGTAAAAAAAGCTAACCTGGAAGATGTTTTCATAGAATTGACAGGGCATGTATTGCGTGATGTTTAATTTTTTATAAAGAAAAACTTTATGACTGACGATTTGCGATACCCGATTGGAAAATACATTCCGGAAGTTTTTTCCCATTCTGCCAAAGAAAAAAAACTACTGGAAATTGAATACCTGCCATCCGATTTGGAAATGGCAATATTGAATTTGGATACACATCAGTTGCAAACACCTTACAGGCCCGGCGGATGGACGGTACATCAATTGGTACATCATATTGCAGACAGTCATTTGAATGCATATATACGTTTTAAACTGGGCTTAACGGAAGATCATCCCACAATAAAAACCTACGATGAAAAATTATGGGCACATCTTGCTGATGTGGAATCGCAACCGGTGAATGTTTCAATCACCTTACTTTTTTCATTACATCGCAGATGGCTTGCAGCAATCAAAGATTTGAGTGAAACCCAATGGGAGCGGGTTGTTTTTCATCCCGAGCAAAAAAGAGATATGTCATTATGGGATTTACTTTGCCTCTATGCATGGCATGGAAAACATCATGTAAAACATATTACTGCACTTCGTGAAAGAATGAACTGGTAAAAAATATTTTAAGAAAAAATATGAGTGATACAAATAAAGCATTAAAAAAAGAATTTGAACTCGAAAGAATGATTCTTTTCAGTGATGCGGTTTTTGCAATTGGTATTACATTATTGGTCATAGAAATAAAGTTTCCTGAGATTCCGCGAAATGCTTCTGTTCCGGAAATATCCAAAGCTTTCAGGCCTTCAATCATTCATTTTTTTGCATTCATGCTTAGTTTTTTTTATATCGGTATGATGTGGTCGCGCCATCTTAAAATGTTTAAATTTTTGCGCACGTACGATGATGGACTGATCATGAGAAACCTGGTATTTATTTTTTTTGTGGTTTGTTTTCCTTTTACGGCTTC
>CAYXHX010000285.1:1051-3795 GCA_964464835.1 uncultured Chitinophagaceae bacterium
AAACCTGAGCGATGGCCATACATTTCCCATATTCTTTTACCTCGGAAATATTTGGTTGGTGAATGTGGCTCATGTATGGCTGTGTTATTATTTATTCAAACAGAAAAAAAGCCTTTGCATTCCCGGTTTTGATGCGGAAAAAAAATATATGCTTTTGAATGGAGCCTCCACTTCACTTATTTTTACAATTACGCTGATCCTGATGATTATAGTGGCGGTTGTATTTGGTAGTGAAATAATCCCCATCATTTCCTGCATTTACCTGATGCCCGTCATGCTGCTCATTTCGAAAAGGATATTAAAGAAATATAAACCAATCGAAAGAAAAAATTAATCCCAAATGAATATTTTTTTATTACCTTTATTTTTTTGTGATGTTAAAATTATACACAAAAAAGCCCGGTGATTTGCCGGGCTTTTTACTAAAAATTATTTCAAAATGAATAATTTTTTTATTAATTTTGATTTTCTACTTTTTAATTTTAGAAAAAATTAGCAAAAAAAAAGCCCGGTGTTTTATCGGGCTTTTTTGTTTTCAGGAAATTTTATTTTGGGTCAAGCGCTACTTTGATTCGCTGCGCCACATCCTGCAAATGGTATTTGCTGAGTTTGTCTGTAGTGCCTGGAATTGCTGCTGCAATATCCGATCTCAACTTGCTGAGATGTGCGCGGACAATAGAAGCAACATCCGTATTTTTTACATTGGTATTAAAAAGCGTAGCCATTTGCGGAGACAGTGTTTGTGCACTTTCAGCCGATGTAGCAGCAATCATATTGATCATATCATCTACATAAATCTTTTGCAGGTTCCTGCGATAATTATCAATAGGTTTTTTGCTCGCCAATTCACTCCATAAACCATTCTTTAAATCAGTCAGCATATCATCTACTGCATAGGTATTGTTGGTACCAAAGCGGTTTGCACTCAATGCCATCCTGTTCAGGCGTGAAGCGCTTAATAAACTGTGGAGGCCATTTGCCTGTATCGCGGAAACAATATCTGATGTTACCGGGTTGTTGAATTTATTGAGGATATTTTTATCCAATAACCAGGTGGGTGTTTCAAATAATTGTTTGTTTAAAAAAGAGAGGGCATCTTTTTGCATATTTACAGGTGTAGGTGTATATACATCCCCGTTTTGTTCTATACTTTTAGGTGTTTCATAAATTCCTCCCACATTTTTTATTACATGGCCCATATAGCGGCTGAATTGGATGGCAAGCTGCGTGTACATTTCATCGAGGTTGTCATATTTATCGCCTTCTTCTTTTGTCCACTCCGGCAAGTTGGTAAGAATCCGTTTTAGATTCATTATTCCATAATTACCTGCAAGCATGGCATTGTCGCCGAGGTCTTCTGTTTGAGAACGAGGGTCAAACGGGTTTGATTCTGTACCAAACCATAAGCGTGGATTTGCAGTAAGGCTGTCTAAAATCCATTTATTGGTAATTTTGGCATCGTCTTTTTCATTATTTGCATTTGAATAGGAATAACCCCACTGAATAGCCCATTTATCATAGTCGCCAATGCGTGGAAATAATCCGGCTTCACTTATATTATCTTCCGGTTGTGCTACATAATTGAATCGTGCATAATCCATGATGGAAGCCGTATGGCCATGCGCTTCTACCCAGGCTTTATTACGCAACATTTCTACCGGTGTTTTGCTGCTGCTGCCCATATTGTGGCGAAGCCCGAGTGTATGGCCAATTTCATGTGACGATACAAAACGAATCAACTGCCCCATTAAAGAATCATCAAATTTCATTGTTCTCGCTTTAGGATCAACGGCAGCAGTTTGAATAAAATACCAGTCGTGTAATAATTGCATTACATTGTGGTACCAACCGATATGGCTTTCCAGGATTTCACCTGTACGTGGGTCGTGAATATTTGGCCCATATGCATTTTCAATATCAGACGCGAAATAGCGGATCACTGAAAAACGCGCATCATCAAGGCTCATAGTGGTGTCGCCCTCCGGCCATTCTTTGGCCATAATTGCATTTTTAAAACCTGCTTTTTCAAAAGCTTTTTGCCAATCATTTACACCCATTATTAAATATGGGCGCCATTGCTTTGGTGTTGCCGGATCTATATAATATACAATTGGTTTTTTCGGTTCTACCAATTCGCCGCGTTTCCATTTATCCATATCTTCCGGCTTTGGTTCCAACCTCCAATGAACAATAAAAATATCGTCTTTCACTTTTTGCTGGTTATCTCCATACACTGTATAATTATCAGCAAAATAACCAACACGCGGATCAAATAATCTTTTTTTCATGGGATTGGATGGGAGCATTATGAAAGATGTATTCAATTCTACAGTTACTGCACCAGCTGCTTCGGCTGCAGGTAAAGATACAGTTTGTGGTTGTGCGCCAGATTGTGGAATTGAGATAAATGTTTTCGTGGTTTTCACTTCCGTGTTGATGGGAAAAGTACGAATGGTTTCAATGAAACTCCTGTCCGGAGAAAGGCCCATTAAGTTATATCTTTTTTTAAGCCGGGGGTCCAGGCTTACAATTTGATTATCTCCCTTAAAAAAATCCGTTACATCAATTACTACACTATTGGAATCTTTGCCAAAAGCTTTGATATCAAAAGCATGGGCAATGGGATTCACATTTGAATTTTTTACAGCAGTATAAATCTTATTGGTCGTGTCTGCGAAACTAATCAGGGTAACCGCGCGCAATAAAACATTATCCGAAAGCCCTTTTTCCCAACTGATAGTTTG
>CAYXHX010000286.1:0-636 GCA_964464835.1 uncultured Chitinophagaceae bacterium
CTCCGAAAATACAGTAGTTATGAATATTACATTTTTTTTGGAATGATTGCCGTTGCTTCAATTTCTATTAAAATGTCGTCCCTCACAAGTTTACTCACCTGCATTAAGATACTTGTAGGAGGGTTTTCCAGATTTATAAATTTGTTTCTTACATTCCTCATTACCTGAGCTTGTGATATATCAATCATATAAATATTTATCTTAATCACATCATCCATTGTACCTCCGCTTGCAGCAACAATATTTTTAATATTTACAAAAACTTGCTCTGCCTGTTCTGCTAAATTTCCTTTGCCCACTAAATTTCCATTCTTGTCAAGTGCAATTTGTCCCGAAAGGATAATCATTTTGCAATTACCTAAATCTATCTCTACGGAATGGGAGTATCCTTTTGCAGGTGGTACTGAGGTGGGGTTGTGATATTGTACAATTGATGTATCGGTTTGAGAAAAAACCGTCAGTGAAATGCACAGCAGAAAAAAGCAAAATATTTTTTTCATTTTAATTCAATAGTATTGATTAAATAGTCGAAACCAAATTTAAAACATATCGGATATTGAAACTACTATTTGTTAAGTCAACTTAAAAATATATTCCTCTATTTCTGCTTGTCGTGCATTGGCAAAACCTTTGTCA
>CAYXHX010000286.1:646-3794 GCA_964464835.1 uncultured Chitinophagaceae bacterium
TAACAAAGCCACAATTTTCTAATACTTTCTGTGAACCAAAATTGTCAAATGCAACTCGGCCAAAAACCGGCCTGGCTGTTTCAATTGCCAGAAGTTTTTTTAATGCTTTTGTTGCGATTCCTTTTCCCCAATATTTCCTGTCAATCCAATATGTAATTTCAATATCACCTTCCATTACAAACTTTGCTATGCTACCAACAATAGCATTGTCAATGATTATTGACTGGTTGTTTACAGTTGGGTCGCTTAAAAGTTTTGTATATTTTGCTATGTATGCGGCTTTATCTGTCGGGTCTTTTGGCATAAATGCTGCTAAGTATCCGCCTTCTTTGTCGGTTTGAAATTGAAACAAAATATCTAAATCTGAAATTTCAGTTGGCCTTAGTTTAATGGTATGTTTGTCAGTCGTCATTTTCCTTGGTTTAAGTTGTTATAAAAGTTTCACCATGATTAAAAATGCTTATTACGAATTATGCATGAGCAAAGTGTGTTGAAACGAAAAGCCTGGATTGCGCATTTCGATTTCGTTTTTGATGGAGTTTTCCTGAGCTTCTATTGCATACACAAACATTTTTTGTTCATAGTCGTGAATAGCGCTTTGTATAGTTTCATATTTCCCGTTTGTAAGATTGCCGGACAAAATCAAAGCATCCATTAACCCAATGTTTACGCCTTGTCCGGCAAAAGGCGGCATTAAATGAGCGGCGTCGCCAATCAGTGTTATTGGTAATGGGCGATTCTTTTTCCACGGTTTGTTCAATAAGAATTTTCGCGTAGGTAGCCCTGCAAAAAAGCTTGTTGAGCGAATTAGTTGTTTGTATTCTTCGCTCCATTTTGAAAGTCTGTTTAAAAGGAAGCCAATAACGCTTTTGGAATCTTCAAAATCCAGTCCTTTTCCCTTATGCCATTCTTCCGGTTTCTTGAAAATAATACCATAAGATAGCGCACCATTGTTGAATGGATTTGCAACCAACAAATTTCCCTGGTATGCCGTCATTAGCCTGTTCCCATTGCATAATTGAAAAAATTCCGGGCAGTTTTTTTCGGGTTGATCAATATCGCCCTGGATAATAAAAGTGCCGGTTTCTTCTACGCTGCTATCAGAAACAAAATTTCTTGCTTTGGACATTCCGCCATTGGCAACAATAACAAAGTCGGCATAAGCGGATGGTTTATTTTTAAAGTGCAACATCCATTTTCCGTTATGCTCTTCAAGTCCTGTAAGTTGTCTGTTCCAAATGACTGTGTTGCTTTTCAGGCTGTCAAGCAACATTTTTCGTAAAGTGTTTCTGTTTATTTCAGGATTATCAAATTGATTTTCAGGTGTCGGATTTCTCGTTGAAATAATGTTTCCTTTCTCGTCAGCAAAATTTATTCCCATTGGTAATGCCAAATTATAGTAAGCCTGTAGCAGCCCTGCTTTTTTCATTGCTTCTTGTCCTGAATTTTTGTGAAGGTCAAGTGTTCCACCCCAAATTCTTGCTTTTGGATCAAAGTCTCTTTCATAAACCGTAATGTCATTGCCGGCTTGTTGTAACAATTTTGCTATTGTTAACCCCACAGGGCCACCACCGATAATAGCTACTTCTTTATGGTTAAGCAAATTCATTTTTCATCTTTATATTGGTCAAAATATTTCATTCAATTTTATCTGAATAAATAAACAGATATTAATACCATTTGTAAAGTTCCTTTGAACCAAAAGATTTAAAAATTGGAAAATGAAATTGTTTGCCTGCCGGAATAATTGAAAGGAATAGTCATATTGATGCCGGATTTACCAAGCCTTATTGTACCTTTTACTTCCAATAATACATCCTGAGAAAACAAACTGACGAGGGAATTTTTAATTAAGTTTTTCATATCTACAGCCATTTTTGATGGTACATAAAACTCGGAACGTTTTGCGATATGCATATTTGTATCAAGCATATAATGCCCCACATAATTCTGGTTGAGGTACACATCGCAATTAATATTTTTCAGGTCCACACTGAAATTATTGGGATTGAAATAAACCAGGTCCATTTTTACGATAGAAGTGGTAAAACCTGCACTGTCAATCCGGAAGTTTTTTAAATCCCTGTATTCAAAAGCTTGTGGTTTACTGCATGACAGTAAAATAAAAAAGCAGGGGAAAACCCACCAATATTTCATCTGGTAATTTTTAGCGAAAGTAGGGTAGCTTTTTTTAAAATGAAAATTCATTTTGAAAAAATCCCTTATTTTTATGTGCTATTATTTTTAGGAAATTTAAATCCCGAAGTTAAAAGCTTTAGGCTAAGAATATTATTTTTAAAAATATATCATATCTTATTTATTAAGTGAGCTTTATTCTATGATAATTTAATTAAAATATAAATAAAATATGCTTAAATAACTAAAATATAGGTTTTATTGCAGTTTGTAAAAAAAGCATTAAAAATTTCAACGAAAAATTATGTACATTATTGAAAATCAATATTTCCCTACTGTAAATTATTATTACACTTTATTTAAATATACAAATATCAAAATTATTGGATATGAATTTTTCAAAAAATCAACTTTTCGCAATCGTTGTATTATTGCAGGAAGCCATGGGCCTGTAATTTTATCTGTTCCCCTAAAAAATGGACGGAATCAAAAAGCCTTATTTAGGGATGTAGAAATAAGTTATTCGGAAGACTGGCAAACGAGGCATTGGAGATCTATTCTTGCCTGTTATAGCCGTTCCCCTTTTTTTGAATTTTATCAGGAGGGCTTCTTTCAATTATTTAATATAAAAGAGAAATTCCTTTTTGATTACAATTTGCTAATCCAGGAAAAAATTGCAGCAATTCTTAAAATCAATTTACCGGAAACAAGTTCGGAACCATCTTCGACGGAAGATTTAAATTTTGATTTTAGGGATGTTTTTACGCCCAGGAATTTCATGCAGTTTGAAATGAGAGGAAAATATATACAGGTTTTCAGTGAAAGAACCGGTTTTATTCCAAATCTCAGTATTTTGGATGTTCTCTGTAATCTCGGGCCTGGAACAGTTAATTATTTGAAAAGGGAAATTTGAAGACATTCTAAAATTTGGCTTACTTTATACATTAATTTGAATTTTAAAGTACCCTCGGTTTTTCAGACCACTTGCAGTCATTTCTTAGTTGTTTTTTTA
>CAYXHX010000287.1:0-883 GCA_964464835.1 uncultured Chitinophagaceae bacterium
GACCAATCCCTTATCCAGCCTGATGGTAAGATTTTGGTACTTTGTTCTTCGAATGGCTTATACCAATTTAAGCCGGATGGCAGTTTTGACAGCAGTTTTGGGATCAATGGGAAAGCCATCATAGACACACACCAGAAATTATATTCCCAAAACAATGATTTTGCATTGCAGCCCGATGGCAAAATAGTTTGCACCGGCGAATACTATGCAAAGAACGGGAATATTTTATCGGGGGTGTACCGCGTAAACCCCAATGGAGTGATGGATACAAGCTTTGGTTATGAAGGAATGGATAGTGTCCGCACGGATAACATAAGTTATACAACCGGCATTGTGATACAACCGGATGGAAAGATAGTAGTATCCGGGGATTCCAGGAAAAGTGTGTATGATGATAACCGCACATTTATATACAGGATGATGCCTGATGGAGGGCTTGACCCTACATTTGGAGAGAATGGCATTGTTATCATTCATCATGTAGAATCCATTAATTCGGTAGGGCTGATAATCCGACCAAATGGCAAATTTGTTCTTGGAAGTAATTATGATGTGTATGGTGGGTCGGATGCTTCTTATGAATTAGAAAGTTTTAACCCGGATGGAAGTTTAGATGCATCTTTTGGTGAAAACGGGATTGCTGAATTTTCTTTTAAAGTTTCAAAAATGAATGCATTTGTATTGGGAAATGATGGTAAAATAACTTGCGCAGGATTTGGTGGCGATACGCTTGTAGGTATGTCATTATGCAGATTCAATGAAAATGGTACTATTGATGAAAGTTTTGGAAACAAAGGTGGTGTTTCAACACCATATTTAAATCAACATGGTTCTGAGTATTTAGGAGTCACTCTTCAAAATGATGGTAAAATATTGGCTTGTG
>CAYXHX010000287.1:893-3792 GCA_964464835.1 uncultured Chitinophagaceae bacterium
TATATTCCTAACCCACTTATAATAGCCCGTTATTTAGAAAATGGAAATTTGGATCCATCGTTTGGTGTAAATGGCATAAATATAATCACTGATCCTCCAAATAATTTTTGTGGTAGTTCAGTACATAATTTATTAAATGGAAAAATTATTGTAACAGGATTCTGTTTTGGAAATTTTGGGCCTTTTATCCTCCTCTCTCGTTTCAACGGCGACAACGTCCTCGCTTCCAACTTCAAAGAAGTAAAAGCCATACAGGAAAAAGACAACATCACCATTACCTGGCAAACCTTGAATGAAAGCAATACAAAATCTTATACAGTGGAGAGAAGCAGCAATGCCAAAGATTATGTGGGCATATCCACCATACCCGCGAAACACGCTGCCACCAATAGTTACAGCCATACCGATAAAAACCCGTTGTATGGAGACAACTATTACCGCATCAAAGAAAATGCAGCCAATGGCACTTTTACCTATAGCCAAACTTTAAAAGTAGTTTTTGAAAACTATAGCAATATTTCCTTATATCCCAACCCTGCAAAAAATACAGTAACCATTAAAGGCCTGGATAAAAATGCAACGGCAGTAATAAAAATTACGGATATGAATGGAAGAGAAATAAGTAAGTTTAATTTTTCTAATACAAGTAGCACCACGCTTTCAATCAGAACATTAGCACAGGGAAGTTATTTTATACTCGTTGAACAGAATGGAAAAGTGACGAAGCTGAGATTAATTAAAGAATAATTGTGAATGGTTAATGGATAATGAAACCGGGAATAGAGCATATTTCCGGTTTCACTTTTTTATAAAAAGATTTCATAAGCCCAAGTACACATTACCATTTTTTCTTAACATTCAATTTAAAGATTGATTTGTATGTTTCAGGGGCTTTGTTTACCTTTGCAATCCTTTATTTTTGGGTGAATAGCAGCCGGGTAACAACATACTTGTTTTTTCAGTCGTTTTTTTCTTTAAAAAACAGGAAAAAATTGCCCGCCAGCGCCCAGTCATCTTGAGAAAACCGGTTAAATAAAAATATGTCATCTACAAAAATTCAAAGCAGGGTAAATTTCGGGAAAACCAAACACCTTGCGGAAACCCCTGATTTATTGGACATCCAGTTAGGATCCTTTAAAGAATTTTTTCAGTTGGAAACTACCCCGGATAAAAGAAATGTGGAAGGTTTATTCCGGGTGTTTAAAGAAAACTTCCCCATCACGGATACCCGTAACATATTTGTTTTAGAATTCCTTGATTATTTTATTGACCCGCCACGGTACTCCATTCCCGAATGTATGGAAAGGGGATTGACCTATGCAGTTCCTTTAAAAGCCAAACTGCGCCTGAGCTGTAATGACGAGGAGCATGTAGATTTTCAAACGATTGTTCAGGATGTTTTCCTGGGGAATATTCCCTATATGACACCCCGAGGAACATTTGTAATCAATGGCGCGGAGCGTGTTATTGTATCACAATTGCATCGTTCCCCAGGTGTGTTTTTTGGGCAGTCCACACATCCAAACGGAACAAAAATTTATTCAGCAAGGGTGATTCCTTTTAAAGGCGCCTGGATGGAATTTGCTACGGATATCAATAACGTAATGTATGCCTACATTGACCGTAAGAAAAAATTCCCTGTAACAACTTTATTGCGTTCCATCGGCTTCCAAACGGATAAGGACATTCTCGAATTATTCGGGATGGCTGAAGAAGTGATGGCAGATAAAAAATCTTTGCAAAAATTCCTGGGCAAAAAATTAGCCGCTCGCGTTTTACGTGCATGGGTTGAAGACTTTGTGGATGAAGATACCGGCGAAGTGGTTTCTATTGAAAGAAATGAAATCGTTATGGAGCGCGATACCGTGCTTGATGAAGAAGCGATTGAAACGATTGATGGCCTGGAAGTAAAAAGTGTTTTTATTCAAAAAGAAGATGTGAGTGGTGATTATGCGATCATTTATAATACTTTAAATAAAGATACTTCCAACAGTGAATTGGAAGCGGTGCAACATATTTACCGTCAATTAAGAGGCGCAGATGCCCCGGATAATGAAACAGCACGCGGAATCATTGATAAATTATTTTTTAGTGAAAAACGATATGACCTTGGAGAAGTAGGCCGCTATAAAATAAACCGCAAATTGGGCGTAACCCAAAAATTGCAAAATAAAGTCCTTACAAAAGAAGATATTATTGAAATTATTAAATATCTCGTAAGGCTAACGAATAATAAAGCTGAAATTGACGACATTGACCACCTGAGCAACAGGCGTGTAAAAACAGTGGGAGAACAGTTGTATGCTCAATTTGGCGTGGGCCTTGCAAGGATGGCACGTACTATTCGCGAACGTATGAACGTAAGGGATAATGAAGTTTTCACCCCGGTTGACCTGATTAATGCACGGACACTTTCTTCTGTAATTAATTCATTTTTTGGTACATCCCAGTTATCACAATTCCTGGACCAAACGAACCCGTTATCTGAAATCACGCATAAACGCCGCATTTCAGCGCTCGGGCCAGGTGGTTTATCCAGGGAAAGAGCGGGCTTCGAGGTTCGTGACGTACACTATTCCCACTATGGCCGTTTGTGTACCATTGAAACACCGGAAGGCCCGAACATCGGTCTTATTTCTACACTTTGTGTACATGCGCAAATCAATGAAATGGGTTTTATTGAAACTCCATATCATCGAGTAGAAAATGGAAAAGTAGATTTAAAGCACCTGAAATTTTTAAGCGCAGAAGAAGAAGATCCGGCTAAAATTGCACAGAGCACTACGCCAATGGATGATAAAGGAAATTTCCTGGAAGACAGGATTGTAAGCCGTGAAACAGGCGATTTTCCTATCCTTGAAAAAAATGAAGTTGAATATATGGACGTAGCGCCAAATCA
>CAYXHX010000288.1:0-2861 GCA_964464835.1 uncultured Chitinophagaceae bacterium
CCTGTAGGAGACCTACTTACAGCGGAATTCACCAACCATTTTTGAGTATTATACCTCTTTTTGCAAATGAAAAACCTGTTTTAAACAGGCAACCCCTTAAAAAAAGGGCCGCATGCTCACGAGACAGTTTTTTATACCGGTTACAAAGAAAAAAATTAAAAATGCAATTGAATAAATTTTCGCCCCAATTTATCTGCTATATCATCTAACCCGGAAATTTTTGCTATAAAATTTTCTGCCTTTCTTACATTCAAAACAATATAACCATTGTGATCAAACATTTGATCTGTATTATACAAATCACTTTCTATTTTTCGCAATTCATAAATCAAAGAAGGCTTTGTGGCAATTTCTTGTAAATTTACGACAAGGAAATCCCCTTGTTGTTCATACTGTGCATCGACATCAAGCCGTTCATGAATAAACGTGTACATGTCATTGTCTTTGCTATTGTTAATCAAATAACTGTAAAAATCTTCTACACCAATTTCATCATCGTCTTTGGATTCCACGATGGTTATAATATCATCCTTTCTTTTCAATGAATGATAATGCGGCGTTTCAAGCACGGTCAGGTAAGCAGCATTTTCGGGTATCTTATTTTTTATTTCCTTAAGCACATATACGCATACATATACATTTTCCCATGCTTTTGCTTCGGTTTTCAAAAAGCTTATTTCCCCAACCAATTCCGGAATACCAATATCCAGTAACTTACTCAACAGGTCGTTGCTTTCGGCAGGGATATAGCCAATTTTTTCTTTGTTCCAATGTAATGCAATTGCGCAGGGATCATGCGTATTTTCAGGCTCCCGCACAAGCTCCAGTAAATCTCCTTCCTTCATGGAAGGCAACAATGAAACACCCTTATAAAATCGAAAGCCCCGGACAAAACATTGCAACAGGTAATATTTCTGATAATTCGTAATGCTTTGTTTGGGTAAAAAAGAAAGGCCGCCGAGGGCGAGTAAGTTTTTTATAAAATCATGCCGTTTCATTATTTGAAAAGTTATACTACCAATCTATTTTATTCATTTAAAAGTGTGAAAGATATTTAGAAAATCTTAAAGCTCCCATTTATTTTCAAAGATAAATGGGAGCAATTATTGAAGTTAAAAATTATTGAAGCATTTAAAGTTGCTAACTGCTTCATAAAATCAGAACAAAAAAAAATTTATATAACAACTTGTTCCACTCTTGATATCCAGAATTTATCATCAGAATATTTTTCATAAATTCCCCTGAAACCCTTTCTGAATGCCAGTTTACGAAATAATTTGAAAAATGTTTTTTGTATAAATGGGGGAGGGGAAACAAATAATGTATCGTGCTCTAATTCACAGCCAATTGCAATCCCCTGAAGGAATTCGCGGGGCTGCCCGCGTGTGTTGGTTTTCCCATCGTGAGCGAGGCCCCAAATAGTACGTATCACTTCATTGAGTTTTCCGGGAGGGTTTGCTTCAAGCAGGAAAGCACAAATCTTATTTTCAGCGGGCTTGAAGGTATGAGCAGTACCTCTTGCTACAATAATTTTTTCACCTTCAGAAACAATTCTTGTATTGTTGTTTATAGTAAAAAGAAATGTGCCTTCAACTACAGTAAAAATCTCATCATATTCCGGGTGAATATGTTTTGGCGGGCCAATAGAATCCGGTGGAATAATGCCAAGGCCTTTATTTATTGAAATGCCATTTTCATTTTTTAAGGAAATCATTGCACCGTATTCTTTTGTAACAGGATTAGAAATGATCACAGTTTTTTGAGAATGAAGTAATTGCGTAATTTTTGAATTCAGTGGTAATTCAATGCCAGTGCCAGGTACAGGTTTTCCTTGTGCATTTAAAGTTCGGCCAATGAACAGGGTATTTTTTTTCATCCAATTTTTTCTAAAGATAAACGGAATTTATCGGCATGCGGTTTTCACTTAATTTTTTGAGGTTTTTTACCAAAATAAAAAACCAGTATGGGATTCGTGAAATCCATTACGTAGAGTGATTCAAGATGTTCATCTACGATACCAAGATCCTTGGGAGCATGAATTTGTTTAGTACGATTTTCATTTCCGGTTTAAAGCCAAAATGTTCATATCTCCGGAATTAAGGCCATATCCATAATGTATAACCGCATATCCACCAAAAAGCATAAAGTCAACTTTATTTAAAATGAGGGAAAAAAGCAATTTGTATGTGATATTTGGCATTTTTATTAGTTTTACATTATGGGAATCCTATTCGGAATTTTAGCATTTGCAGGTATCTGTATTATATTCTACAAGGTAATTTTTGTGTTAATACGAACTTCAATGATTATACTATTACTTCCCTTCGCTTTTTTAAGCGGGTTTCAAAAGAAAGAAACAAGAAAAAAAATGTGGTTACCAGTAATTACGATAGTTTGTACTGTATTTGCAATTTGGGTGTTTACAAATTTCTAACCTGGTATAATCATGTCATTATTAATTCTGTAAATTTGTGAAATGCAAAGGAAAAATTCATTTTTTGTGATTATTGGCAAAATGCTGATTGGCGCCGTAACAGGTATAATATTGGCGTTTTTAATAGTACATTTTGATGTAGTTTTTACTGTTATATGTTGCACCATTGTGTTATTAGCCGGCATTGCTCCAGGATTATCAAAATAGCCGTGCATTCCGTAGAAAAGCAAAATGGCATCGGGAACGTTATAAAGATTCAATTCCCTCGCGTAAAGCATAACAGCGTATTTTGAATGAAAAAGACAGCCGTAAAAGCTGCCTTTATTAAAGTTGGAAATTCAAGGGATAAGCCGAGAACGTAAACTTCAATGCAAATATATCATTAAAACACAGTTCAGAGTTGGAGCAAATTCAAATTTTACAAAAA
>CAYXHX010000288.1:2871-3790 GCA_964464835.1 uncultured Chitinophagaceae bacterium
TACAATTTTCTTTAATATATTTAAGAAAATCAATTAATTCTTAATTTATAGAGGAGACGATTTATTGAAAACCGAACGAAAGATTTTATTGAGAGGTTTTACTATTTATGAAGAATGGATCGGAGCTTTTTTAAACAAATAGAGACACATTAATGCATCTCTATTTGAGGTGGTGCTTGAATTTCTTCGCGCTCCGTGAATAACAAATATACAACTGGTTTAAATAATCAAAAAATCAATTATTAAATTTAAGAATACCCGTTCAAGCACCCATACCAGATATTAACGCTTTTGCCGAAGGCCTTATCTGGTCTTTTTTACCAAGATGTATGAATTGGGCATAGGGCTCTTTATATGAAACCTTTTAATGAAAGTTGACTGCATTGTTTTTGTTGCTTTGTAAATTGCTTTAAAAATTTTTTACCAACTTATGGGAAACCACTTTGAACAGCAATACTTTTACTAAATTTGTTGGGATGGTAGTAGCAAATAACATAAAACCACTTTCAAATGAGTTGCCGAGCGAATTTGCAGACAGGCTTGGACAACATTATACTAAAACTGTTTCGAAACAACACAAAAAGAAGAATGGGCAATTTTTTACTCCCATAGAAATTGCTCGTTTCATGGCAGGGCTTGCCCAGCAGACCCAGGACAAACTTATAATACTTGACCCTGGTTGTGGCACAGCCATTCTTTCAAGTTCACTTATTGAGACACTTGCAAAACAGAATGATAACTTAAAAGAAATAGAACTTGTTGCTTATGAGACCGATCAAAATATTTTGCCATACACACAAGCGATACTTAACTATTTAACCAAATGGCTAAAGAAGTATAAAATCAAGTTTAAAACAACACTTGTAACAAATGATTTTGTACTTGAAAACAAAGATTGCTTTCAAGTATCTGCGACACT
>CAYXHX010000289.1:0-3788 GCA_964464835.1 uncultured Chitinophagaceae bacterium
TCGACTTACATTAGGTACAATGGATACTCCTGTTATGCACAGGGCTTTATAGTGGTCTTTGTTTTTACTTGTTTGAAGTATGCAATAATTTCTTCTTTAGTCATTTTTGCTAACTTCTCACTTAATTTGTCTCGTTGCTGACGCATAAATTTCACAGCGTCAAATTCTTTTTTAATCGTCTTCATATTTTGCAAATTCTCTTGGTGAACGAATTTCTAATTGTTTGTAACCATTTTTTATGTTGATAGCGTTGTAACCTCTGATTCGTTGAACATTTACAATATGTTTAAAATTCCAACTTACTAAAAAGTCTGCTCTATTAATTGTCGCCAATGCAATATGTAAACAGTCCGCATAACTTGTCTGGCCAACTACTTTTTCAGTTATGTATTCCGAAGCAAGTTCAACAGCTTCGTTTGTAGTTTCTAAAAATTCGGTATTTTCCGTCTTAATGCCTTGTACTAGATTTCTAACTTTTTCAGGTGCATTTTCCAGTTCGTCCTGTGTCACGGTTGAAAATAGCAATGTAAAATCTCCATTTTTTAGTCTGTCAAACAAGGGAATAGTATGTTCGGCAAACTCAACGTCAAAGTACCCGCCAAAAACTGAAGTGTCGATATATATTCTTTGTTTCACAACACAAATTTACTAAATTTTTTTGCCTTCTCAGTGATTGTCAATTTGCAGAGTGTTGCGGTAGCCTTGTGCATAACACAATATTACACGAAACTTCCCATCTGAAAAAACAGATATTATTATTAAAATATTCTTCATTGCTCTTTACAGGATATAAAATGTTGTTGGGAAAAAAACTCCAACAATAGTGTCAACCGAATATATACACAAAAGCTGATAGTAGCACAATGTTCAATTACTTCCGGCTGCCATGCTATTGCAAAGACTTGTTATTGGTGCCTACAATTACTTTGTGTAATAAGCTAATAATACAACTGCCAAAGTGATCATTGCAGGTAGGGCCTGTGTGAAAAATATTTTTTTAGAGGCTGATAAAGCGCCATAAACACCTGCAACAATCACGCAACTCAAAAAGAATACGGTAATATTCTTTTGCCAGGTAGGATCGGAAATAAAAAAACTCCAAATAAGCCCTGCCGCAAGAAAGCCGTTATACAAGCCTTGATTAGCTGCTAACTTTTTTGTCGGTTTAAAAAGTTCTTTGGGTAAAGCTCCTTTAAAAACTTTCCTGCCAATTGTTTCCCAGGCAAACATTTCCATATATAAAATAAACAAGTGTTCAATAGCAATTATTGCAACAAATATTTTTGCGATGTCAATCATTGTTTCTAAATCTAAATTCAAATATAATCATTTAATTTCTGAGCAAATGTCTTTGTGTGATATTCGTATGCTTGGGTACAGACACAGGTTGGCGAAGTGCGGGAAATAGCGATCCAGCCCGGCATACTGCAGTTGATTTTTAATTACAGTTCAAGATATAATATTTTGCCGATAGAATTCCGAGGGCCGGAACAAAAGCTAAAACAGAGAACAAAAAGTTGAGGAACGTTTTCCGTCTGCCCGCATTTTTGCCAACCTGAATGTTGGGCGTTCGCCTTATTCTATAATACTCAGTCCATCAATGCGGTCAAAGTGTTTTCTGTTCAAAGTTGCAAATGGTAAGTTGTTGGCAATGGCTGTCGCAGCAATGAAAAGGTCAGCCGTGTCTATTAATTTTCGCTTGCGTTTCAACTCCCGATTAATGTCAACCGCTACTTTAGCAACAGTTTTGTCAAACGGAAGCACTTCGGTTCGTTCAAGAAAACTATCCCAAAAATTAACTTGTCCTAATGCTGCACCTGTATATATTTCATACTCGGTTACTGCAGAAATCGAATAGGCATAACCTTGTCTTACCAAGAATAGTAATGCTGAATTAGCTTTGTCTGTCTTGCGGAAAAGGTCAATGAGAATTGAAGTGTCAACCAAAACTATTTTGTCCGCCATTGATTGATAGCTTTTCTGGTTTTGGCAATTTCGTCAAGTTGCTTTTTAGAAAAAGTGGGAGCATTCAAGAGAAAAGTTTCAAGTTCAGTAACAGGCCTGTCGGCGGGTTGTTGCTTATCAACTTCCTGCTTAAGTTTCGTCCATTGTTTAGAGGGCAGCTTCTTAGCTAACCGCACCAACTGGTCAAATTCTATGTCAACCTGTAATTGCATAACTGGTCAAAGTTAAGAAATTTTGTCGAAATGTAACCGGTCTCTGAAAGGTGACGCCCAACACAATATTACACGAAACTTCCCATCTGAAAAAAAGAATTAGCCAGGAAATTTATTATTAAAATAATCTTCAAAACTCAATCCAGGATATAAAATATTGTTGGAAAAAAAACACCATCAACGGGAAACGTACAATGGATATATCGTTTAACGTGTCGGTGTTTTTTGTTCGTCATTTATATACTCTAAAATGTCACCTGGTTGGCAGGCCAGTACATTACAAATGGTCTCTAATGTACTGAACCGAATTGCCTTTGCTTTACCTGTTTTTAAAATTGAAAGGTTTGACAAAGTCAGCCCAACTTTTTCTGAAAGTTCATTCAGCGACATCTTCCGCTTTGCCATCATTACGTCTAAGTTTACTATGATTGCCATCTTATACAGTTAAATCATTTTCGTTTTGAATATCTACGCCCTTTTTGAAAATAACCGCAATAATATAAATGACTGCGCCCATTAAAATAAAGGCCTGGCTGTCTGTCCAAAATTGGTTTAAACTGCCTGTGTCAAAACCGTAATGCATTAAATTTTTTGCAAACTGCCTTCCTATTAAGCTTAGTAACCCAATTGAAAGTGTGTAATAACTGATTTGTGAAATTTGCTTCGCAACAAAAGTGCTAAATGGTTTTGATAAATCCATTTTGTGCATTAACCTGATAACTATGTAAAACAGAAACGCTTTTAAAATTGATATGATCAGTATAAAACTATAGATGCCGAAAAAAGCGATTCTACTCTCTTTATACATTTCTGTTAAGTCCAATTTCAGATAAAGATTTGGGACAAATTCAGGTTTATATATGCTGAAAAAGAAATTTACCAGCAAGCCTCCCGCTTCAATAGACAGGCCCACAAATATGAGCCAGGCCACGATATATAAACCCCAAAATACGAAGTTGTTTGTTTTTGACATTTGTTGGAATTTAAAATTTCAAAAAGCAAAAATAATAAATATTTATTGATAAACAATAAATATATGTTTTTTTTCAAAAATTTTTTTTGCAAATGGCCAATGGTATGCAAGTGAAGGTTTACTATTTGTATAGGGGCTTATAAACCTGATTAAAAAGCGCGTTTTATGAATGTAATGGCAAAAACAAGCAACATTGCAAATACGCCAAGATTGAAATTGTTTACGGAAACAGTAATAACTGCCAATGCGTATGCTGCAAAAAACTAGTAAAACGTGTTTCTAAAACCTGTTGTAAATTCAAATGGCCTTTTTGAAAATGGCGTCCATAAGGTAAAATTTATTTCTGCCCGAAAATTTACGAGCGCTAAAATTATTGTCAATATGCACAATAGAAGTGCAGAAAGAAAACGTTGATTGTAAAGCAGAAAAATCAGGAATGGCAATGAGCAAATAAGGTTTTCCGTTACCCTGATTTTTTTGAGTTTCAAGTCACCAAAACAAATTTTCAAAAAATCAGTTCTTCGGGTTTCAGAAAGTTTACCGATAAGTGTCAATGCCAAAAGTACATACACATATTGTGCAAATTCTGCATTGGAAAGTGATTATTCTTCCTTTGTTTCATAAATGATTGTTTTTAT
>CAYXHX010000290.1:0-3761 GCA_964464835.1 uncultured Chitinophagaceae bacterium
TAGCTATTGCAGCTGCATTACAAGCTGGCGTGGAGGTACAGGAATATGCACCCAGGAAAATAAAACAATCCATTACCGGAAATGGGAATGCAGGCAAAGAACAGGTTTGGAAAATGTTGCAACAAACTTTATTACTCAAAGCAATGCCGCATTATTTTGATGCTACGGATGCACTTGCCGTGGCGCTTTGCCATCATTATCAAATGTCATCGCCTGTGTTTTCCATTGTGGTGACGATTTCCATGTTGATTGATTGATGTGAATTCTTCTTTACTGAGTGATAATTTTCCTTTTTTAAAATTAATATCATTCTCCGAATTAATAGGCATTAAATGTATATGTGCATGCGGCACTTCAAGCCCTAAAACGGCCATGCCGCAACGGTTACAGTCAAATACTTTTTCAATTGCTTTGGCAATCGGTTGTGCAAAAACCAGGATGCCTGATAAATATTTTTCTTCCAAATCAAATATATTATCTGTTGCTGTTTTTGGAATGACCAATACGTGGCCACGGACCAATGGATAAATGTCGAGGAAAGCATAAAACAAATCATCCTCAGCAATTTTATAAGACGGGATTTCCCCGGTGATTATTTTAGAAAAGATATCCATTTGTGTAAAATGTTTTTTATACCAGGAATAAATGTTGTACAATATTTTTTTAAAAAAGATTATGCGGTGATCTCGTCAATCCGGAATTTCAAAACACCGGCTGGCGCTTGTATTTCAGCAATTTCACCTTTGAGTTTTCCCATCAAACCCTTGCCAATAGGAGAGCTTACCGAAATTTTTCCATTTTTCAGGTCCGCTTCAGTTTCACCGACCAATTGATACGTCAAAGTTTTTTTATTCCCCATATTTGTTATGGTCACTTTTGTAAGAATGGAAACTTTACTCGTATCAATTTTTTCTTCATCCACAATCCGGGCATTGGAAACCTGTCCTTCCAATTGTTTGATCTTTGCTTCCAACATTCCTTGTGCTTCCTTTGCAGAATCGTATTCGGCATTTTCTTTCAGGTCGCCTTTTTCGCGTGCTTCGGCGATGGCTTTGGAAGCCGCGGGGCGAAGTACGGATTTCATGTGTTGCAGTTCTTCCACTTTTTTATCAAATGCATCCTGTGACATGTAAAATAAGTCGCTCATATTTTTCCTGGTTTAGCTTCTACAAAAAAATGCAACGCCACATGTGTATTGCAGCGTTGCAAATACAAATATATAAATTAATTTATTGAAATATCAATTCAGGTACCCGTTTTTTTCCAGTTTTTCAATCAAAATTTCAGCCATTTTATACAATGCTTCATGGCTATACCCGGCAATATGTGGTGTGATTAAAACATTTTCCTGGTGCACAAGCCATTGGAGTTGTTCTCTTTCCAATTTGGAATAGGTTTCTAATTTTTCATTTTCCAAAACATCTAATGCAGCGCCGGAAATACGATTATATTTTAATGCTTCAATCAAAGCAGTAGTATCCGTAACTTTTCCTCTGCAAGTGGATATAAAAAATGGTTGTTTTTTAAAAGCTTTAAAAAAATCATCATTGGCATAATGGAAAGTTTCTTCTGTCAATGGCAGGTGCAGGCTCACCACATTTGCCTGTTGAAAAATAGCCTGTAGGGAAGATTCAATGATATAACCATTTGAAAAATCTTTTTTATATTTATCATGCGCCAATACTTTAACGGAAAATGGCTGCAATAGTTTTGCAAAAGCACTTCCTGTATTGCCAAAACCAATGATACCAATAGTTTTGCCGTTTAATTCTGTTCCCCTATTTTCATCCCGGAGCCATTTGTTGTTTTTTATTTCATCAAAAGATATACTGATTCGATTCAACCCGTTTAACAACATTCCCAATGCATGTTCTGCAACAGCATTACTGTTTCCTTCCGGGCTGCTGAAGCATTGAATGCCTTTTTGTGTTGCATATTCCACATCAATCAATTCCATACCACTTCCCAATCTCCCAATCCATTTCAATGATTGTGCAGCATCGAGAATTTCTTTGTTAATTTTCAATCGTGTTGTTACAATTAATCCCTGCACAGTATGGATGGCTTTCAGCAATTCGTCATAATTTATTTCCGGTTGATACCAAATCATAAATCCATTTTTCTCCAATTGATCCAATAAGAATGGATGCGCTTTTGAAGTAATCAATACAATGGGTTTTATGTCAATTTTTTTCATGGTTATTTTTATTGCATGCGAAATGTGAGTTGCGCAAATTCATCTACGCTAAGTGTTTCGGCGCGACAGTTAAACAATGCATCATTCAATTCCACTTCGGAAAATAAAGGTTTCACTGCATTGCGCAACATTTTTCTTCTTTGGTTAAATGCAGCTTTTACAAGACGGAAAAAACAGGTTTCATTTTTCATTGCAGGAAATACATTTCTTCTTTTTAAACGAATCATCCCACTCATTACTTTTGGCGGTGGTGTAAAACTTTCAGGTTGTATATCAAATAAATATTCCACTTCATAAAACGCTTGCATCAATACAGAAGTAATGCCATAAATTTTTTTACCCGGAGGGGCTGCAATACGCAATGCCACTTCTTTTTGAAACATGCCTATCATTTCCGGGACATATTCTTTCCACGTTAATATCTTAAACAATATTTGAGTAGAAATATTATAGGGAAAATTTCCAATAATTCGAAAGGGTGTTTCAAACGGCATTTCCATTTGAAGAAAATCTTTTTCAAATAATTTTTCTTTTAGGGCGGGGAATTTTTTTTGCAGGTACACTACTTTCTCATGATCAATTTCCACTGCTTTGAAATCAATATCCTGGAGCTGCAACAAATTATTGGTTAGTGCCCCGGCACCCGGGCCTATTTCGAGTAATTGATTAGTGCCGGTGTTTGAGTCAGATACACAATGTATAATTTTTTGAATAATGAATGCATCATTCAAAAAATGTTGTCCAAGCGTTTTTTTAAGTGTGTATTCCATACTGCAAGAGTTGTCAAATATAGAAAAGCCTTATGGCAAAAGCCTGATTGTTTAACAAAAAATTACTCCGTTTTGGATATAAGCGCTGAATGAATTACATTTATTTGTAAAAAACATTACAGATGGAAAATAAAAAATACAAGATCCTCTTATGCGAAGACGATCAAAATCTTGGTATGGTTTTAAAAAATTACCTCGAATTGAATGATTATGATGTAACCCTCGAACGTGATGGAAGGCTTGGCCTTGCTGCATTTCAACGCGAGAAATATGACATTTGCCTGCTCGATGTAATGATGCCGAATATGGATGGATTTACCGTAGCAGAAGAGATTCGTGATATAGATCCCGATATGCCTTTGTTTTTCCTGAGTGCAAAAACGATGAAAGAAGATCGTATCAAAGGGTATAAACTGGGTGCGGATGATTATATTACAAAGCCATTTGACAGTGAAGTGTTGTTGTTAAAAATCAAAGCAATCCTAAAACGGAATGAAGACTTGAATAAAGAAAGCGAGAACATGCAGTTTGATCTTGGTTCCTATCATTTTAATCCACGCCTTCGTGAATTATCTCACGATGGAAAAACACAAACACTTTCTCCAAAAGAAAATGAGTTGCTGAAAATGCTTGCCGAGCACAAAAATGATTTACTCGCGCGCGAAAAAGCATTGAAAAAAATTTGGGGCAGTGATACCTATTTTAATGGCCGTAGTATGGATGTGTATATAGCTAAACTCAGGAAATATTTGAAAGGGGACGATGATATTGAAATTGTAAATATCCATGGCAAT
>CAYXHX010000291.1:0-3758 GCA_964464835.1 uncultured Chitinophagaceae bacterium
ACATGGAAACAAGCATTTCATTACATCTTCGACAGCCCCGGTTGGAGCCACGATGCAAGCAGTAAAACCACGCGCCAACTCCGTAAAGAAAAAGAAAACAATTTTAAAAGATTTTAAACTTGTTAAGGTTTTTTAAAATTACATGAAAAACACAACTCATTACGAATTCTATCGTAATTTGTCCGGGAAAATTATTTATCATGGTAAAAAAAGATGTGCTCAAACCCACGGAAAGCGAGTTGGAAATTTTAAATGTATTGTGGGAAAAAGGCCAGGCAACCGTTAAAGAAGTTCATGAAGTATTGAGTGAACATAAAACAAGCGGCTATACTACTACGTTGAAACTCATGCAAATAATGCATGAAAAAGGCATTGCAAAAAGAGACGATTCCAAAAAAACGCATATTTACCAGGCCAATATCAACCGCGATAAAACACGCCAGCAAATGTTGAAAAAAATGGTTCAGTCCGCTTTCGGTGGTTCTACTTCATTGCTCGTGATGCAGGCTTTGGGCAATAAAACAACTACCAAAGAGGAGTTGGAAGAAATTCAACAATTCCTTGATAACCTGAAATAAAATTCATGGAGACAATTTTCCAGCATATTTTTTTCCAGTCATTGGGCAAGTCCATTGCAGAAAACCTTTTCCAGGGTTTATGCATTTTTATTATTGCAAGAATTTTTCAGGCATTCACTGAAAAAGCATCAAAAAAATATTTCATTTACCTTACTGCACAATTTGCAATTGCCATTTTATTTATAGCAACATTCTTTTCAAATTATTTTCAACCTACAATCAATCAGTCATGGATTCAACATGAAATTGCAGGTTTAGCAATGGGTGTTTCAGGGATTCATTCATTACTTGTAAAATTGTTTAATCCTGCACTTTGGAATATCATTTTCAGTGCAATGGCTTTCGTCTATTTCGCGGGTATTTTAATAATGTCAACCCGGTGGATATTTAGTTGGAGAGATACACAACAACTCCGTCATTCGGAAATATATAAAATAGATGTTCACCTGAAACTATTTGCCCAACAGGCCGCTGGGCAAATGAATATTCAAAGAAAAATTCAAATCTATCTTTCAAAGATTGCTAAAAGCCCAATGACGATTGGTTTTTTGAAGCCAGTCATTTTACTTCCCATCGCATCCGTCAATCATTTAACACAAGAACAACTCGAAGCTGTAATCTTGCATGAATTGGCACATATTCAAAGATCAGATTATCTTTTAAATATTTTGCAATCCGTTGCCGAATTAATGTTATTTTTTAATCCATTCGCACACGCCCTTTCTAAAAATATCCACCTGGAAAGAGAAAAGAGTTGTGATGATTGGGTCATGCAATATCCATATCAGCCTGCATTGTATGCAAATGCATTATTGAAAATTGCCAAACTGCAACAAGCACCTGCATTGGCATTATCCGCCGCCGGTAAACAAGGCCAATTGAAGATACGTGTACAAAGATTGTTTACCATTCCACCAAAAAAATCCTACAAATTAGTAGTAGGTATGATTGCATGTTTGTGCCTTGCTTTTTTCTTACGCATGCAAATTAACCAACACAATGAAAAAAAAGTTAGTACTACTTCACCTGTTTTTAAAGCTATTGGGGATGATGGTTCAATGAAAATGCGTTTCTCAAATATCAAAAACACAGAAACGAATATTGTAACAGGCAAAGAAAAATCAAACTTTAAAGTGGAAAATTTGCCACGTACAAATACAGTGCAAAAGCTGAATGAAAATTCAAAGCAGGTTATTAAAACTCAAGTGCAACCTTTAGCTGAAAACAATCCCATCATAAAAGAAACAACCAGCATTGCCTCTGATGAAATGCAAGCTTTAGAAACACAGGAATCAGAAAATGGAACAATGAATGTCGTTTTTCAATCAGTGAAATCAATGCTTGACAGCCTGAATAAAATATCCTATCAACTTGATAAAAGTGAATTGACTGCGCTCGCATCTACCAATCCAATGCAAGTTTCCAGTGTGGGATATACCTTTAATTTAACCGATTCTTCTTCTGCAAATACCTCCACTGATGCAATACATAAAGCCATTATTTATGTTACAAAAACGCCTGCTGAAACTGAAAGCGAAGTTGTTTACCATGTAGAAATTATCAGCGACAATGGAAAAATCATTTCTTATTCGCTAACTATTAAAGAATACCAATAAGATTTGTAAATCATTTCATTTATTTGTGTTAACTTGCAGGCCAATTTAAAAGAATGAAATTCCTATTACTTAATCTTGATTTCCTCGACCATCCTGTTTCCGGGTTTTGATTCTATACGCTTTTGTAGGAGTTCTCTTTTCATTTTTTATACAATTTAAAAACTTTAATTATGTTAGATATTCAGGAAAAATTATCTGCAGAAGAAAAATACTACCTGCAGCTCGAGGAAAAATATGGCGCACACAATTATCACCCATTACCCGTGGTGTTGGAAAAAGGAAGTGGTGTTTTTTTATGGGATGTAAATGGCAAACGATATTATGATTTTTTGAGTGGCTATTCTGCCATTAACCAGGGCCATTGCCATCCACGCATCATCCATGTATTGAAAACACAGGCAGAAAAATTGACGCTTACGTCACGTGCCTTTCACAGCAATGTATTGGGTGAATTTGCAAAATTCATCACATCATTTTTTCATTATGATAAAGTACTCCCCATGAACAGCGGTGTGGAAGCAGTGGAAACAGGCATTAAACTTTGCCGCCGTTGGGGTTATGTAAAAAAAGGGATTGAAGAAAATAAAGCGAAGATTATTGTATGTGCACAAAACTTTCATGGCAGGACTTCAACAGTCATTTCATTCAGCACAGATCCAACTTCTCATAGTGGATTCGGTCCATTTATGCCGGGCTTTGAAATTATTCCATTCAATAATATACCGGCACTTGAAAAAGCATTGCAGGATAAAAATGTTGCAGGCTTTTTAGTGGAGCCCATCCAGGGTGAAGCGGGTGTAGTTGTTCCGGATGAAGGTTATTTAAGCAAAGCAAAATCTCTTTGTGAGCAATACAATGTATTATTTATTGCAGACGAAATACAAACAGGCCTTGCACGTACGGGAAGAATGCTCGCCTGCGACCATGAAGATGTACGCCCGGATATTTTATTATTGGGAAAAGCTTTGAGTGGCGGTACTTTACCGGTGTCAGCAGTACTTGCCGATGATGATATTATGCTCAACATAAAAGCAGGTGAACATGGTTCTACCTATGGTGGAAACCCGCTTGCCTGCGCTGTTGCCATTGAATCATTGAAAGTATTGGATGAAGAAAATATGATGGCCAATGCAGAAGCAATGGGTGAAATTTTGAGGCGCGGAATTGAAGCAATGCATTCACCATTCATTACATTGGTAAGAGGAAAAGGTTTGCTTAATGCCATCGTCATTAAACATGAAAACCCGGAAGCAGCTTGGGACCTTTGTGTGGAATTAAAAAATAATGGCTTACTCGCAAAACCAACACATGGAGATAAAATCCGTTTTGCACCACCATTAATCATCACAGAAGAACAAATAGTGGAATGCTTAGCAATTATTAAAAACTCATTGAAAGTTTTTGAATAAAATTGGTTTCTATAAAATTAAAAAACAGGGGTTTGCATTTTGGAAATCCCTGCTTTTTTAATAAAAATAAATACCTTTGAATGTTTCGTTTTTTTATACATTTTCGGGATGTAGCGCAGCCCGGTAGCGTGCTTCGTTCGGGACGAAGAGGTCGC
>CAYXHX010000292.1:0-3479 GCA_964464835.1 uncultured Chitinophagaceae bacterium
CGCATGAATAAAGCTTTCGAGTATGGATTTATATGCATCCTGTAATTCGAGGTACTTCCCAATAAGCCCAATGGTCACTTTGCTTTTGGGGTATTTTAATTTATTCAAAAATTTTTTCCAGTATTCAAGGTCGGGCTGCGGGTAATCGTTGATTTTTAATTTCCGCATGCAAATCAAATCAAGTTTTTCGCGAAGCATCATTAAAGGCACTTCATAAATGGTAGATGCATCTAAGGCTTCAACTACAGCTTCTGTTTTCACATTACAAAACAATGCGATCTTTCTTTTTAATTCATTGGTTAATGGTTCTTCCGTACGGCACACCAATACATCCGGGTGAACCCCGGTTTCACTCAGCATTTTCACACTATGTTGTGTTGGCTTGGTTTTTAATTCTTTCGCTGCCCGTAAATAAGGGATCAATGTAAGATGAATAACTGCTACATCTTCTTCCGGCAATTCCCATTGCAATTGGCGTACAGCTTCAATAAAAGGAAGGCTCTCAATATCGCCAACCGTACCTCCAATCTCAGTAATGACAATATCATATAAACCTTCTTTGCCCAACAACATCATTCGTCTTTTGATTTCATCCGTAATGTGAGGAATGACTTGTACCGTTTTACCAAGAAAATCACCTGCTCTTTCTTTTTCTATCACAGTTTGATAAATTCTTCCGGTAGTTACATTATTGGCTTGTGAAGTAAAAATATTGAGAAACCTTTCATAATGCCCGAGGTCGAGATCTGTTTCAGCGCCGTCTTCTGTAACGTAACATTCACCATGTTCATAAGGGTTTAGTGTTCCCGGATCAATATTGATATAAGGATCAAGTTTTTGGATAGTAACACTGAAACCACGTACCTGCAACAGTTTTGCAAGGCTTGCTGCTATGATGCCTTTTCCAAGGCTGCTGGTAACTCCACCGGTTACAAAAATATATTTGGCCATTTTAAGGGTTAATTGGTTTTAATAAATTTTAAAAAATACAGTCTTTAAAAATAAAATAATTAAAAAACAACATTCAGTTGCTTTTTATTTTCTATTCATGTTGAATCGTAAATGACCGGTTAGTGAATACTGAAAAATCTAAGAGGTCATGCAAAACTAAGGTTTATCTGTTAACCTCAAAAAAACTCATGGATAATTGTGGATAATTTTGGTAAATGTAGTTCCCGTAAGGTTTCAAATGAATTATTGTAGAATGTATGCAGGGCAAAAGTCAATCCCTGCTGCCAAATAACAAGCTTCCAATGCGTATCATATTGCTACCACTTTCGAGGGCAATTGTATAATCACCGCTCATGCCCATTGAAAGAATTGAACATCCTGGCACTTTATTTTTTATTTTTTCAAAAATGGCTGATAACCCGGAAAATTCATTTTGTATTTTTTTTATATCATCACTGAATGATGCCATTCCCATTAAGCCTTTAATATTGGTATGCGTTAAAGAAGTTGCTTCGTTGTTTATAATATTTTCAAGTTCATATTGATCTAATCCAAATTTGGTTTCTTCTTGTGCTATATGCATTTGTAATAAAACATTTGTTTGCATATTTATTTTTTTTGCCTGCTTATCTACTTCTTTCATAAGGCTCAAACTGTCAATGCTATGTATGAGATGAATGAAAGCAATAATTTGTTTCACTTTATTACTTTGCAAGTGTCCGATAAAGTGCCAGCGGATATCGTCGGGTAATTGATCTTTTTTCTCTAATAATTCCTGTACATAATTTTCGCCAAAATCTCGTTGTCCAAGATCGTATAAGGCCTGGATATCGTGTACGCTCTTTTTCTTACTCACGGCAACAAGTGTTGCCCGGTAAGGTTTTAACATGGAAAGCAATTCTGCATAATTTTTTTCATGAACAGGCATAGCAAATATTTATTAATTGAAAACTATTCTGCATCATTTCGTAATGTAATGTATTCTATTAATAATGCAATATTATATGCAGGGCAATAATGATAAAACAAACCGGCATTTTTCTTCAGGAATGTATATCTAATTGCAGGAGAAAGATAAGACGGAATATTGCCGATAAAAAATGCAAAATCATTTTTTTCAACAGAATGTTCTATTTCATCCGGGGCCGGCAATTCTATTGTAGGTGGGATATAACCCCATTTTAAAATAGCAGTTGACAATATGATCCGCTCCATCAAATTTTTTGATTGCGCAAATTGTTTGGCTGCTTCAGTTATCAATTCAATCTTTATTGCTTCCAGCTCAGGAATTTTTTTTACAGACATGAGCCGTGAGAGATTATATAAAAAAATAGAAGGCTTGCCATAATAAGGTGAAACCTGCAATGGATTATTGATATAATCTTTTTCCCGGACGATTTTTAAAAGCAATTGCAGGCTGGCGCTGTCTGCAGCATTCCATTGCAAATCATATTCCTGCACGAACGAAAGAATATTTGCCAGTACACAGGCATCCATTACTACCGGGAATTTTTTTCCAAACCAAACCGAATAGGCCGGATAATTTTTAAAATAATCTAAACCATTTCGTAAAACGTGCAAGCTGTCATTCACAAAGGTGGACATCAACTTATGCACTTGTTCAGCAGTTGCAGCAGAAGCATTTGTAGCAAGTAATCCCAATGAAGTATCATCGAGGTCATCCGGTAATGTTACATTTCCACGAATGATTTTAATCCACCAGGTATAGGGAAATTCAAAAGCAGTATCTGTTCGCCAGAAATTGTAGGTATTGCGGCCCGATTGATTTTTAAATTTTTCAAAAACAGGCAATGCCTTATTCAGAATAGAACCTGATATTATTTTTTCTTCATTTGTAAAATTCGGCATAATATCATGAAGCGTATAAGATACCAGGCCATTGTAAAACATATTTTCATCCGGCTTTTCATCACTGAATTTTTCAGTATTTGAAATATATGAATAGAAAAGCCCCTGTAATGTATTGTTATTATTGGAAGCTTGTAAATCACTGAGGCGTTGTAGTAAAAAACCTATTAATGAAGTATCCTTACAGGAGTCACGTGAATAAGCTGGATACAGGTAAACTAAAAAGCAAATGCAAAAAAATACTTTTTTCATAGTTTGAATGAAATGCCAGCTTAACAAATGTAGAAAGAAGCCTCTACTTATTTCAAAATTGCACGGCCGATGACAATGCGTTGTACCTCGCTTGTGCCTTCATATATCTGGGTAATTTTTGCATCACGCATTAACCGTTCTACATGATATTCTTTTACATAACCATAGCCACCATGAATTTGAACAGCTTCGGTAGTAGCCCACATGGCTGTTTCGCTTGCAAAAACTTTTGCCATACTACTGCTGACAGCGTAATCAATATCGTTGTCTTTTTCCCAGGCAGATTTGTAACAAAGAAGCCTTGATGCCTGCACACGCGTAGCCATATCCGCCAATTTAAACTGGATAATCTGGTGATTCATAATTTCGGTGCCAAATGCTTTTCTTTCTTTAGAATATTTCAAGGC
>CAYXHX010000292.1:3489-3751 GCA_964464835.1 uncultured Chitinophagaceae bacterium
TCCCGCCGGCAAGTGTTTTCATAGCAAAAGGAAAACCAAAACCTTCAGCCCCTATGCGATTTTCTTTTGGAACAATTACATCCGTGAAAGTAATGGAGTGGGTATCACTTCCTCTAATTCCCAACTTATTTTCTTTTGCACCAACGGCAACACCTGGCCATTTTTTTTCCACAATAAATACATTGATTCCACGAGATCCTTTGGATACATCCGTTTGAGCAATTACCAAGTAAACACTTGCACTATTCCCATTGGTGATCCA
>CAYXHX010000293.1:0-3749 GCA_964464835.1 uncultured Chitinophagaceae bacterium
GTTTGCCCAAAACCGGTCTCGTACGGGTTCGCAAACGGACAATAAAAAAGCGGCTGACACCATTCCACAAAAAACGGTAATTGTTACCTCAGAATTTACGCCAACACTAAAAAAATCAGCAAAAATTAATTTTAGTGCAGGCACACCTTTACCGAATACCGAAAGGCCCACCTTTCAATATAATGTGCCCGCTCAAAATTTATTTTTCACATATGAATCCCCCGCTTTGAAACCCCTCGCTATATCTATTGATTCTATGGTTCATTGGGAAAACTCGAATTTTGTAAAAGTGGGGTATGGAAATTTTACAACACCTTTTTTACAGGCAGGCATTTCATTGGGAGATGGTGTACATTCTGTATTGAATGTTTTCGGGAAATATACATCATCAAAAGGGCCACTGCCATTTCAGCAATTCAGTAAAACTGGGTTGCAGGCAATGGGTATTTTTAACAATGAAAAAAATACACAGGAATGGATGGGCAGCCTTCATTATACCGGTAGTACACAGTATCAGTATGGATTTCAACCCGATACCCTTGTATTCACAAAAGATCAGTTAAGACAGCGTTTCAGCAGTTTTGGAGGAAAAATAGGGGTGCGGAATAAAACCATTAATGCTGCAAGTATCTCATACAATCCTTCATTGTCTTTAGGCTTATTTGCAGATAATCATAGTGGCACTGAAACAAATTTTATTCTGGATGCACCACTTTCAAAATCATTCGGAAAAATATTTTCTTTTGATCTTGGCCTTACGGCGGATATCACTTCTTTTAAAAGTGATACTACCACTATTAATAATAATTTGTATTACCTCACCCCAGCAGTAAATTTCAAAACGCCCAATTTTATTTTAAAAGTAGGCTTAAGGCCTTCCTGGGATAACCAGGTTTTTTCTATGCTTCCAAATTTCAGTGCAGAAGCAAAAATTAAAGATGAAAGATTTATTCTCGTAGCCGGATGGATTGGTTATTTTAATAAGACAACGTATGAATATTTAGCAGGCTTAAACCCCTGGATACAACAGCCACAAAGCTTGTTGAATACAAGAATGTCGGAACAATATGCCGGATTCAAAGGCGCTGCGGGAAGCCATTTTACTTATAATGCAAAAGTCTCTTTTATTAAATACAATAATCAACCGTTATTTTTAAATGACAGCATTACGGGAAAATCTTTTAACGTGGTGAATGAACCTACCATGAAAGGAATTCGGTTACATGGCGAACTTGGCTATACATGGCAGGAAAAATTATCCCTGCTCGCAGCTGCCACTTTTAATCAATATAGTGGTTTGGAAATAAATGATAAAGCATGGGGGCTTGTGCCGCTGCAATTAACAGGAACTTTGCGTTGGCAGGTTTTCAAAGATTTCTTGGTGAAAGGAGATATTTTCTTTTGGGATGGAGCGCCGTACCGGGATGCTTTAAAAGAAAGCCGTAAATTAGACCCGGCAATAGATTTGAATGCTGGCGTAGAATTCACTATTTTGCCAAAATTAAATGCCTGGGTTCAATTGAATAATTTATTCAACAATAAATACCAACGATGGAATCAATATCCTGTTTTGGGTTTCAATGTACAGGCTGGTGTAATTTATTCTTTTTCACAATTAGGCATAATAAAATAAGATGCACGAAATATTAATCCGCTACCTGGATAAAAATAAAAATTTTCATTTGCCCGGAATAGGCGCTTTTGAATTGGTTACTGAGGCCGCCAACCTTGACTTTATCAATCAAACCATTTATCCTCCAAAAGCTCACATTGTTTTTCATGCGGAAAAGGAAGCGCTGATTGTTACAGAATCATCTTCTATTACAAATGAAAAGACGGCTTCTTCCACTGATAATAAAGATCAATTACGGCACTTTTTATCAAAGCACCTCAATATGCCTGAAAGTATTGCCATACATGAATTTGAGCAATATGCTGCCTTTGTAAAATTGACCATGGAAAAGAATGGATTTTATGAATTACCCGGTATTGGGGTTTTGCAACAAAATGAAAAAAGTACTCATTTAGCCAATGCGTATTCTTCCGAAAAATATTTTGAACCACTGCACATTACACAAGTTATTCGTGAAAATGCAACCCATTCCGTACGCGTAGGAGAAGAAGAAAAAACTTCTGATCAAATGAAGGAATACTTGCATCGTGAAGTGAAAAAAGAAAGATGGTGGATTGCGGCTGTAATACTTTCTGTTATTGGTATAGGTGCTATTGTGTATTATTATTTTGCATTGGCCTGATCCTATTCTATTTTTATTTCATTCTTATTGCATCTCTTCCGTACAATAGCTGTATCAAATCCGTACACTTTTTATTCGATTGAATTCATGTAACCCTTTACTGGTAAGCGTTTCGCATTTGGCACGCCTTTGAATATGATTCTGCATACAGGAAATAATGTAAAAATAAAATTTCAAAAATGCCTGTAACAAAAAATTGAACGCTACGTATAAGCAATCAATCATTTTAAAAATTATAAAACAAACGATCATGAAATTCAACAAAAACTTTTCTGTTCTTGCAACATTAAATTCAACAGAAATTAACCAACTCACTTCAGTAGTAAAAGAAACAATTGCATTTCATTTTAAGCAACCGATGGTTAAACATTTTTGCGCAGCAGATTTATGGAACATCCAAAGGAAAACAAAGCCTGCAGTAAGAAACCGGCGTTTTTTATAAAATAAACCGGCTGCGGTATTGTATCATTTGCGCACGCAAATTGTATCGTTACCGCACAGTTTGTTTTCATTTGGAAGAACAAATAAGCTGAAAAGCAAGCATTTAAGTAATGGCATGAATTTACTGTAAAGTACTACAATCAATGTATCATGTTGCTTAATAATAAATAGAAAGTATGGACAGGGTTATCAAAAAAAGTAAATGGAATAAGAAAAGGATTTTTACAATCACCGGCATTGCGTTGTTAGTAATTTTAATAGTTGCAAGCTATTATTATACATCCGGAAGCAGCAAATTAAATGTAGATACAGAACGCATTACAATCAGTGAAATTAAAAAAGGCACATTCCAGGAATTTATCCCGGTGAATGGGATTGTGTTACCGCAAACGACGATTTACTTAGATGCAATTGAAGGTGGGAGAGTAGAAGAAAAATTTGTGGATGATGGCGCCATTATGAAAAAAGGCCAGCCCATTCTTCGTTTATCCAATACGGATTTGCAACTTGGTTTAGTAACACAACAAACCAATGTATATAACCTGCTTACACAAATGCAGATTTCAAAAAATGCAGCACAGCAAAATACAGTCAGCAAACTTAATCAAATGACGGATGTAGAAAGTCAATTGAAAGAAGCAGAGCGTGTATATAACCTGGATAAAAAATTGTTTGCACAGAAAGCAATCGGCTCACAGGAATATCAAAAAGCGGTGAATGATTACAACTATTATTTGCAAAAGAAAAAATTGTCCGACCAGATTTTACAACAGGATTCTGTATCTACAGAACAACAATTAAAACAATCCCGCCAATCATTTGAAGGCTCACAAAATGCATTGAATGTAATGCGGCAAAAAGTGGGCGACCTGGTGGTGCGCGCGCCGGTGGATGGCCAACTTACTTCATTGGATGCAGAGATCGGGCAGTCAAAAAATAAAGGAGAACGGCTTGGGCAAATAGATGTTCTTGGTGGGTTTAAAGTGCGTGTAAATATTGATGAACACTATATTTCAAGGATTTATACGGGCCTGAAAGGAGATTTTACTTTTG
>CAYXHX010000294.1:0-3737 GCA_964464835.1 uncultured Chitinophagaceae bacterium
TATTTTTTTCATTTCACCTGAAGTAATCGGCTGATAATGTGCCGGTGTGCTTTTATCTTTTTTCGGCAAATTCACCCAAAGCTGTACCATTTCAAAAGGCCCGCCTTTTTTTGAAAAATTTTCTTCATGGTATTCTTTATGTAAGATGCCGGCACCTGCTGTCATCCATTGTACATCACCCGGGTAAATAACGCCGCTATTGCCTGTACTATCATGATGCGCTACAGCCCCCTGGTAAGCAATGGTCACCGTTTCAAAACCTTTATGCGGGTGAACGTCCACGCCACGCAGGGTTTCAGATGGCCCGAAATCAAAAGCTGCATTAAAGTCGAGCATCAGGAAAGGGCTCATACGGCGTTGAGAAATATTTGCCCGCGGTATAAAATTATATACACGGAACCCATCACCAACCATTCCGGGTTGTATGGGTTTGGGGATAATTCTTTCAATTGATTTATTCATGATTATTCATTTTTTGTATTGCAAAATTACTTTAATGAATAAGTTTTTCCGATAACATAGGTTAATAAAAGAAGTCAGGAAAACTTGAAAAAATTACAAATCAAAAATCATTCTTTTTATCATGCCCACCACTATTTTATCAATGGGTAATGTTACGGAGTTTTCATTGATTTCATTAAAAGAAATCCATCGAAAATTTTCATGCTGCTTTTTTCCGTATAATTGATCTTAAGAAAATTCAAATATATTTTTTGCAATTTTTAATTGGCTTATCTCTTTTGATTCTACTAAATAATAAATTGAAATCACCTGCTCTTTTTCATTGAATGCAGATTGTTGAAAAAAATCTGTGGTATATATGTGTTGCCTGATAGATATATCAAGGCCTGTTTCTTCCTTAAATTCACGAATGAGGCATTCATGTGTGCCTTCTTCAAATTCAAGCCCGCCACCGGGAAATTTTGTATAAAATTTCCCCTGGATAATTTCATCGCTTACTAAAATATTTTTGTTTTCACTTGACAAAATCCCATAAACACGAATTGTAAAAGCCTGTATCATTCTTCAATATTAAATTTCATTAATGGAAATTTCGCCTTTGAAGGAAAATTCTGCGGGGCCGCATAGCCAAATATCCTCAAACACAGTTGGGCTTTTTTTATTGAATTCTACCGCAAGTTTTCCGCCCAAAGATTGAACATCAATATGGTTAAAGCCGTTGTCATTGTGTGCGAAAACCAATGCTGATGCGGTTATTCCTGTACCACAACTCATGGTTTCATCTTCCACGCCGCGTTCATAGGTGCGGACAAAAATGCCATGTTCCAATTCTTCCACAAAATTTACATTGATCCCTTCTTTTTTAAAATCTATACTATTGCGGATTTCTTTTCCGGCTGTGAAAACCGGGTAATTGTTTATGCCTGAAACTTGTTTTACATAATGTGGTGATCCTGTATCCAGGACAAATGCATCCGGAAATACATGTTCCATTTGTTGTACATCTTTCATTTTTAAATATACCCATCCATTTTCTTCAAGCCTTCCTTCATGCATTCCGTCAAAAGCAAGAAAATGATATTCACTTTTTTTTATGCCCAGGTGATGCGCAAATTTGATAGCGCACCTTCCTCCATTCCCGCACATGCTCCCCGGATTTCCATCTGCATTAAAATAGTTCATTTCAAAATCCGCATCTTCAGAAGTGTTGATCAGTATCAGGCCGTCAGCGCCAATACCGGTATGCCTTTCACACAGTTTTTTCACCTGGCTATTGGTGAGCAAAACATTTCCACCACGGTTATCAATCATTATAAAATCATTGGCAGTGCCATGATATTTATAAAATAGCATTTGCATAATTGTTAATTAAATCCATAAAATCTTCAAACAGGCCATTTACCATGTAAAATTACTACCTTTTCAATAAGAATTTTATAATTCCGCTCATTCCATTATTTTTGCGCTTCTTTAAAAAAGAATGGTCCTGTGGCCGAGTGGCTAGGCAGAGCTCTGCAAAAGCTCGTACAGCGGTTCGAATCCGCTCGGGACCTCCAAAAATCACAGCAATGTGGTTTTTTTTGTTATGAAATTTAGTTTTCAGTTGAACCTGTGAAAATAAAGATAATAATGGGTTTTATTCATTCCTGTGGAATTCACAGTGATATTTTATTCTTAGCCAAAGTGAATTATGAAATAAAAATTGTAGATTTGTAACTTATTTTTTTTTATAAAAACCTGTACTTTTTAAAATCAATTCCGGGATTCTTTTGAAATAAAACATATATCTCCGGATTTCAATTATGGCGCCACTTAGCAAACAACATATCATAAAGAATATTTTACCACACCCGGTGATTGTGTCGTGGCCATACTATACCTTTTCGGGTTATTCATATATTCAACACTTTTATTTTTATTCCAATAGAAGAGACTTTAAAAGGTAAGCCCCCGCACCGTTTTATTCAGTCCGGGGGAGGATTGTACATCCACTGAATTTTAATCATTACTTAAAAAATTCTACACAACGCTTTTCATTTTTTTAAAAATGACAAGCAATTTTATAAATCAAACACCTTTGAGGATTTTATCTGCAGAGGGATTCTTAATTTCAAAAAAAGAAGCACATGAAAAAAGCAACACATCAACTTATCTTAAGAAAAGAAGATTTTACATTGATTAATTCCTATTTAAAAAATGAACGTTCTCAACGAACATTTAATAAACAAGAAGCAGATGATTTGCAGGCAGAATTAACAAAAGCAAAAATTGTTGATAAAAAAGATTTTCCAAAAGACGTAGTGGGATTAGATTCTATTGTGAAAATTCAAACAGGCTCAAATAATAAAAAAATGACCATCAAAATTGTGATCCCCGAGAAAGCCAATATCAAAGAAAATAAAATATCCATTATGGCGCCTATAGGCGCAGCGCTCATTGGTTTTCGCGAGGGGCAACAAGTAAAATGGAAAGTGCCTGCAGGGGAGACAACGCTTACAATCCTGGAAGTGCACAACGATGATGAAGTTCCGGCTAATTCAATTTAACCCTGTTCATTTTCAATTTTAAGATCTTGGTGTCTTTAAATTAACCAGGGTTGATAAAGCTCCAATATTTCTTTGATTTTGTTCATTTCGCTGCCCGTGCATTTCGTTAATTTTTCAACGATGTTAGAAAGCAAAGAAATTTATTTGTATAATTTTGTAAAAAAAATGAGAGAACGATTAAATTATGCAAGCGTTGCGCCTCGTGCACTCAAAGCAATGCTTGAATTAGAGAAATATGTAGCCGATTCCGGGCTTGAGCGATCATTATATGAACTTGTAAAAACACGTGCATCTCAAATCAATGGTTGCGCATATTGCCTTGATATGCATACAAAAGATGCACGTAATGGAGGAGAAACAGAGCAGCGATTGTATGCCTTGAGCGCATGGCGTGAGACACCATTTTTTAGCGAACGCGAACGTGCCGCTTTAGAATGGACGGAAGCGCTTACAGTCATTTCGGAGAATAATGTCCCTGATTGCCTATACGATTCCGTTCGAAAATATTTTGACGAAAAGGAATTGGTTGCATTAAGTATGGCGATTGTTGCTATCAACGGATGGAACCGTTTGGCAATTAGTTTTCGTACAGTACCCGGAAGTTATCAACCTGAATAATTTTGAAAATTTACAATAAATAGTATGGATATTAAAGGTAGGGTAGCAGTTGTAACAGGCGCTGGTAGTGGCTTAGGAGCGGCTATAGCAAAATCATTGATTGCAAAAGAT
>CAYXHX010000295.1:0-3696 GCA_964464835.1 uncultured Chitinophagaceae bacterium
TTATGTCCAATTTTATTAATTGATGTATGGGAACATGCATATTATTTAAAATATCAAAATAAGCGCGGAGATTATTTAGCCGCATTCTGGAATTTAATCAACTGGAATAAAGTTACTGAAAGATTAAGTGGTAAATAATAACTACTAAACCATAAAAATTCAACCCGCATTGCTGCGGGTTTTTTATTGTACAAAATGGAATTATTAAAAAATTTAAGGTACAGGGTCATAACCGCTGCCACCTGCCGGATGGCACCTGCTGATTCTTTTTATGGCAAGCCAGGTACCTTTGAAAATCCCATATTTTTTTAAAGCTTCTACGGCATATTGTGAACAGGTGGGCGTGAACCGGCATCGAGGCCCCAATACGGGTGAAATAACCATTTGATAAAACCTGATGAGAAAAATGAAAGGATAACTAAGAATTTTTGTAAGCGTTTTCATTACATTTTTTTATCAATTCATGCATTGCTTTTTTCATTGCTTCCCGAATGATATCCTGTGTGGGCAATTCTCTTCCTGTAAAAATAAAGAATAATGCAATTTGCATTTGCGAATTTTCCAGGTAGTCTTTCAATATACTTTTTTCAAGACGATATGCTTCTCGAAACAATCTTTTAATCCTGTTGCGATGTACAGCTTTCGCGAAATTTTTTTTGCTTACCGTAAAACCGGTTTGTAAAAAACCATATTCCCGGAATGCCGAATACATATACAAGACTTTCAAAGGTGGAACAGAAATTGGTGTTGCCTCTTTAAAAATTTTGGCAATAAGTTTCCGGCTTTTTAATTTTTCTTTTCGCGGATATGTATATCTGTCTTTCATGTATTCAATAAAAAAAAGCCCCGTTTGCAGGGCTTTCAATATGTATAAAATAAATACTTGTATTCAAAAAAAACCGAAACAAGTTTATTTAAGTTTAAGCTCATCAGAAACAGAAAGTTTGTGCCTTCCTTTTGCCCGGCGGCTGGCCAATACCTTTCTGCCATTCGCGCTTTTCATACGTTTGCGAAAACCGTGAACAGATTTCCTGCGGCGTGTATGTGGTTGAAATGTACGTTTCATGAATCAATTTTTTATAAAATTTCCGAATAATTTTTTCTTGAATAGCCAGCTACCATTACTGCTACCCGGTGAAAGGACGGCAAAAGTAAGGGTTTTTTATAAATCGGTTGAAAAAACTTATGAGTTCAAATAATTTTGGCAAAAAAAACAAAATGATTTTTTCCTTAACAATAAAACCAACATTCAAATAATAAAAACAATAATATCAAATTTTTTAATCAAAAAAACTGCTTTGCCTACCCTTATTGGGAGCGGTTCGCCCAAGATGTTGGTAAGCTTTCAGCGTAGCTTCACGGCCACGTGGCGTCCGCTGCAAAAAACCTTCCTGTATTAAAAATGGTTCATATACTTCTTCCAGTGTTCCCGGTTCCTCCCCTACAGAAGTTGCAATCGTAGTAATTCCAACCGGCCCTCCTTTGAATTTCTCAATTATTGACGCTAAAATTTTATTATCCATATCATCAAGCCCGTGCTCATCTACACGAAGCGCTTTCAAAGAATGTTGGGTAATTTTCATATCTATTTTACCATCACTCAGTACTTGTGCAAAATCTCGTACTCTGCGTAGAAGCCCATTGGCAATTCTTGGTGTGCCGCGGCTTCGGCGTGCAATTTCATACGCGGCTTCAGAAGTTATAGCTGTTGTTAAAATTGCAGCGCTTCTTTCCACAATGCTTTTCAAAATATCGGCATGGTAGTATTCCAATCTTGATTTTATACCAAACCTGGATAATAATGGCGCCGTTAGCAATCCACTTCTTGTAGTTGCGCCAACAAGTGTAAAAGGTTGTAGGTTTAATTGGATGCTGCGTGCATTTGGCCCGCTATCAATCATAATGTCTATGCGGAAATCTTCCATAGCCGCATATAAATATTCTTCCACTACTGAACTCAGGCGATGAATTTCATCTATGAATAAAACATCATTTGGCCCAAGGTTAGTAAGCAATCCTGCCAGGTCGCCAGGCTTTTCTATCACCGGCCCGGAAGTCTCGCGTATTTGTACACCCAATTCATTGGCTACAATTCGCGATAAGGTGGTTTTACCCAATCCCGGTGGCCCATGAAACAATATATGATCCAAAGCATCACCGCGCAATTTTGCCGCTTTGATAAAAACGACCAGGTTTTCTATTAACTGCGGTTGCCCCGAAAATTCATCAATCACTTTCGGGCGGATACTATTTTCATATTCTTTTTCTGCCGGTGAAAGAGTAGAAGGGTTAATATGTAAATCTGGGTGGCTCATTTTTTCAAATCGTTGTAAAACTATAAAATACTATTCATGAAAATAGAGAAAAATATTTTTAGCGCATTTTACTGAAAATATGCATGAAAATTTTTCTAATTAAAATAAAAAAATTAATTTACAGCATGCGAAAAGTCAGCGATATTTTAGACAGGAAAGGCAGGGGAATTTCAACTGTGCCCCCTTCCACAAAAGTGATCGAAGCCCTGCGAATTATGGCAGATAAAAATTTCGGTTCCGTAGTAGTTATGGAAAATGATCAGTTTCTTGGCATCATGACTGAAAGGGATTATTCAAGAAAAGTGATACTGAAAGGCCATTCATCCACCGATACAACAGTTGCTGATATTATGGTGAAAGATTGTACAACTGTATCAGAATCCACTTCAGTAGAGGAATGTATGGAAATTCTTACCAGCCAGAAACTTCGTTACCTCCCGGTAATGGAAGGCAAAAAACTTGTGGGTTTTATATCTATTTACGATGTTATTTCTGAAGTACTTTTAGCCCAAAAAGATACTATTTCAGATTTGCAGAATTATATCCAATCCTGATTTTTTTTCTGTGAACACTGAATCACCTGAATCAAAGCAAAGCTTTGTATTTCCGGCCTTTTTCCTTATTTTTGCCGCCCTCGAAATAAAACCCTCGGGGATACATTATGAGCGAAAATAATATTGTTAATCAAAACGCTGAAAACCAGGAGATGGAGGCTCAAACAGAGCATACCTCTACAGCGGCAACAAATGTAACTGGTGAACCTGCTACAGAAACAGTAGATGCCGAAAAAAATGAAGTGATTACGGAAACTTCAAACACAAAAACTCCAATTGTTGAGGAAATGCCGGCTGAAACCCCGCATGATGATTTTGACTGGAGTATTGATAAACGCAATGTTTCCCAATACACAGATGCAGAAAAAGAAAAATACGACAAAGTGTATGAAGACACTTTTGTCCAAATTGAAGATGGGGAAATTATCAATGGAACAATTGTAGGCCTTACCAAAACAGATGCTGTTTTAAATATCGGCTTTAAAAGTGATGGCATGATTTCCTTGAATGAATTCAGGGATTTGCCAGGTGTGGCTATTGGTGATATCGTGGAAGTGATGGTATTGGAAAAAGAAGACAGGCAAGGCCATCTAAACCTTAGCCGTAAATCTGCCAGGATTTACCGCGCCTGGGAAAGGATCATGGAAGTACATAAAACCGGCGAAGTGGTTACAGGAAATGTTACCAGCAAAACCAAAGGCGGTTTAATTGTGGATGTATTCGGGATGGAAACATTCTTGCCGGGCTCACAAATAGATGTAAAACCGGTTACAGATTATGACCAGTTCGTTGGTAAAACCATGGAATTTAAAGTGGTTAAAATCAAC
>CAYXHX010000296.1:0-3680 GCA_964464835.1 uncultured Chitinophagaceae bacterium
AGGGTGTTACTATTATTATTGAAAACTCCGGGAAAGGGTTACAACATGATGAAGTGGATAGAATGTTCCTCCCTTTTTTCCGGGGTGAAAATAAAAAAACAACAAAAGGTTTTGGTTTGGGCCTGGCCATTATTGAAAAAATTATTAAAATCCATCATGCAAAAATTACGTACAATTATAAAGATGGCAAGGTCAATCAATTCATTGTATTTTTCAGTAAGTCCAAAAAAAATCCCGGCAAAAGCCGGGAAATTTGAATGCAAAATGAATATTAGTTAAGCGCCTGCAGCAACTTGTTTTGTCAACTTGCTTTTCAGGTTACCTGCTTTATTTTTATGAATAATTCCACGTTTCGCAAGTTTATCAATCATTGAAATTACATTGGGTAATTGTTCTTTTTTCTGTGCATCATCTTTTTCGGCCTTCAGCCCGCGAATGGCATTACGGGTAGTTTTGCCATAATATTTATTGCGCTCCCTTCTTTTAGTTGCCTGACGCACATCCTTTTTCGTTGCTTTATGATTTGCCATTGATTTTTTTTTCGGACGGCAAAAGTAAGCAAAGAATTTTGAATGAAGAAATTTTATATAAGGTTAATTATTTTAAAAATTGGCAAATGCCCGGAAATCAGTTCATTTTACATTATTTTATTACATGCAATAACCGATATTTGCAGCACCTGTATATTTTGAATTTTCAAATACACTTAGAATGAAAGATTTCTCTTATATCACCGGCTCACACCCCGCATTTATCGAAACTTTGTATAAAGATTTTCTAAAAGACCCTTCAAGTATAGATGAAGAATGGAAAAAGTTTTTTGAAGGCTTTGATTTTGCAGTTTCCAATAAAGCAGTAAATGGAACTGTTGCTGCCACCCAACAGAATGAGGCAAATGCAGAAATCCCGGTTGATGCCTTGAGGGAAATTAAAGTGTACCGCCTTATTCTCGGATACAGGAATAAAGGCCATTTAATTGCCAAAACAAACCCCATCCGGGAACGAAAAGACAGGAATGCAAATTTGGCCTTGTCTTTTTTCGGCCTTACAGAAAATGACCTCGATCAAAATTATAAGTGCGGGGAAATTTTAGGTTTGGGTACAACTACTTTAAAAAATATTCTCTCGCATCTTCAAAAGATATATGCCGGCAGTGTTGGTGTGGAATTTAAATATATTACCGACCAGGAAAAAATAAATTGGATCACAAGGGAAATGGAGCAAACCACCTTTAATACACCTATTCCAATTGAACAGAAAAAAAGGATTCTCGATAAATTGAATGAAGGCGTGATGTTTGAAAAATTCCTGCATACAAAATATGTTGGGCAGAAAAGATTTTCACTTGAAGGAGGCGAAACCACAATTCCTGCACTTGATGCTATTATTAATAAAGGCGCGGAATATGGTGTCAAGGAAGTAGTAATAGGCATGGCACATCGCGGCAGGTTGAATGTATTGGCAAATATTTTAGGCAAAACGTATGGCCAGGTATTCAGTGAATTTGAAGGCACTGCAAAACTCGACCAAACAATGGGCAGCGGTGATGTGAAATACCATATGGGGTATGGTAGTGATATACAAACACCCGATGGAAAAACGATCCACTTGAAATTAATGCCCAACCCTTCACATCTTGAGGCGGTAGATCCTGTCGTAGTGGGCTTTGCAAGAGCAAAAGCAGATATTTTATATGATAGTGAATATGATAAAATATTGCCCATTTTAATTCATGGAGATGCTTCACTTGCAGGCCAGGGTATTGTATATGAAGTCATGCAGATGAGCGACCTGAAAGGTTATGATACCGGCGGTACTATTCATTTTGTAATCAATAATCAAATTGGTTTTACTACGGATTTTGATGATGCAAGAAGTTCAGATTATTGTACCTCGCTTGCAGCAGCTATTCACGCCCCCGTTTTTCATGTGAATGGCGATGACCCGGAAGCAGTTGTCCGTTGTGTGGAAATGGCTACGCGCTTCCGCCAGGAATTTAATTATGATGTATTTATTGACATGGTATGTTACCGGCGGCATGGCCATAATGAAGGAGATGATCCAAAATTTACACAACCCCAATTATATGCATTAATAGATAAGCATGCAAACCCCAGGGAAGTATATACACAGTTTTTATTGGAAAATGGAGAACCCGATGCTAAAGAATTAGCAAGTGGTATGGAGAAAAAATTCTGGAATGATTTGCAGGAAAGATTGGATGAAGTAAAACAAAACCCGCTTCCTTATAATTACCAGGCGCCCGAGCTTGCCTGGAAAAGCCTTGATAAAGCCACGGAAGCTGATTTTGAAAAATCTCCCGCAACATCTATCAGCAAAGAATCTTTCAAAAAAATATTTGATGCGCTTATGAATTGGCCGGGTGATTTTACACCGCTTCGGAAAGTCCAACGCATTTTACAGGATAAAATAAAACTCTATCAGTCTGAAAATAAAGTTGATTGGGCTACTGCAGAATTAATGGCGTATGGCAGCCTTTTATTGGATGGCAAAAATGTTCGTATGAGCGGGCAGGATGTACGCCGCGGCACATTTTCGCACAGGCATGCTATTTTGCGCGATGAAAATGATGGTAAAACTTTCAATCGTTTAAGCGCATTGGAAACGGACGATACAAAATTCCGCATTTACAATTCATTATTGAGTGAATATGGGGTGCTGGGTTTTGAATATGGCTATGCACTGGCCAATCCCGATACACTTGTTTTATGGGAAGCACAATTCGGTGATTTCTGTAATGGCGCTCAAACGATTATTGATCAATTTATAGCTTCCGGTGAACAAAAATGGAACCGGATGAATGGCATTACTTTATTACTGCCACACGGCTATGAAGGGCAAGGGCCGGAACACAGCAGTGGCCGCATGGAACGGTTTTTACTTTTATGTGCAGAGTTGAATATGGTTGTAACAAATGTGACTACGGCTGCTAACTTTTTCCATTTACTGAGAAGGCAACTTGCCTGGAATTTCCGTAAGCCATTGATTAATTTTTCGCCAAAAGCCAACCTGCGTTTTCCGGGCGCGTATAGTTATGAGAATGAATTTATTAATGGCCATTTCCAGGAAGTGATAGATGATACCTTCTGCAATGTTGCTGAAGTGAAAAAAGTTTTATTCTGCAGTGGTAAAATGTATTTTGACCTTGCTGCAAGACAGGAAAAAGAAAATCGTAAAGATGTGGCCATTATCCGATTGGAACAAATTTATCCTGTACCTGTTAAAGCATTGGAAATGCTGAGCCAAAAATACAATAAGGCCATTTGGTTTTGGGTACAGGAAGAGCCATTGAATGCAGGCGCCGCTTCATTCCTGAAAATGAATTATGACAGTATCAATTATGGAGTCATCAGCAGGCATGCAAGCGCTTCACCGGCAACCGGTTTTGCTAAAGTGCATAAAGAAGAACAGGAAGAAATAATTGAAACAGCATTTACCATTTAATATAAATTTTTTACTGAATAGCAATTAGAAAAATATACTTTAGCATTAGAAATAAAAATGTATGATAGAAATCAAAGTACCTGCTGTAGGAGAATCCATTAATGAAGTTACATTATTGAAATGGATAAAAAATGATGGCGACTATGTTGACCGCGACGAAGTAATAGCCGAATTGGAAAGTGAAAAGGCAACTTTTGAAGTAAACGCTGAAATGG